>NZ_JBFRKH010000014.1:0-56508 GCF_041469265.1 Shewanella sp. 10N.286.51.B2 | reverse complement strand
TAATTGGTTCACTATTAATTAAATGAGTGTTCATCAGCAGGGAAACTGCCATTGGCAACTTCTTCGATATAGGCTCTTATTGCCGCACGTATTTCGCCAGTTTGCTTGAGGTAGTTTTTAGAAAACTTTGGAATGTAACCACTGGAGATCCCCAGTACATCATGCATGACCAAAATTTGGCCATCAGTATCAGGACCTGCACCAATACCAATTACCGGTATGGTAAGCGCTTCAGAGATTTTTTTCGCGAGTGCAGTTGGAATGCATTCAACTACTAATAATTGCGCGCCAGCGGCTTCTAAAGCTTTGGCATCATCAATCATACGTTGGGCTTTATCTTCTTCTCGGCCCTGAATTTTAAAGCCACCAAATACGTGTACTGATTGCGGAGTTAACCCAAGGTGAGCACAGACAGGAATACCGCGTTCAGTGAGCATTTTAACGCTTTCAAGTAGCCATTCACCACCTTCCATTTTTACCATGGTTGCACCTGCTTGCATTAGGGTGCTGGCATTGCGCATGGTTTGTTCCGGTGTGGCGTAACTCATAAAAGGCATATCTGCGATAAGTAGGGCGCGTTTACAACCGCGGCTGACGCTGGCGGTGTGATAAGCAATGTCATCAACGGTCACAGGTAAGGTGTCATTGTGGCCTTGGAGCACCATGCCTAAGGAGTCGCCAACAAGAAGCACATCGACACCTTCGCTATCAAATGCGCCGGCAAAGCTGGCATCATAAGCGGTAAGGGCGGTAAATTTTTTACCTTCTTGTTTGAATTTTATCAGGGTTGAGCTAGTGACTTTTGACATAATAAACTCTGCAAAGAAATCATATTCAAATAATGGAAATACACTCTGAGCTACCATTACAATGGGTTAAATTTGAATTAACTCAGCTCGCATTTCAGTGGTAATAAGGTGTTGTAATTTAGTGTTACATGGTAGCACTAAATCGGCAGCAATATCTGCCAGTGGTATTAGCACAAAACTGCGTTGTTTCATGCCGTAATGGGGGACTGTTAATCTCGGTAAATCAATCATTAGCTCGCCATATAATAAAATATCGAGATCTAATGTTCTTGGTCCCCAGCGTACATATCTCACTCTACCTTGCTCATTTTCAATGGCCTGAAGGGCATCAAGTAAGGCTATAGGACTCAGAGTCGTGCTAAAGCTAACCACTGCGTTGACATAGTCAGGTTGCTTTACCTCGCCCATTGGTCGTGAGCGATAATAATGAGAGACCTTTATATGATGATCTTGCCCTAAGCTTTTTATTGCAGTAACTGCATTATCTAGCTGCTGTTCAGGGTTTTCAAGGTTAGCGCCAAGGGCAACAAATACCCTTGTTGCCTTTTCAGCGGCTTTGGTCGCCCTAGTGTGAACCTTAAGTGGTTTATGACTCATTGTTATTCTTGAGTATTAGCAGGCTTTGGAGCTGACTTAGGCTTATTAGGGCGTCTACGTTTACGCTGCTGGGCGTTACGATTTCTGCTTGGGCCATTCTTGTTACCGCTTTTGGCGATATCAGTACGTTGTTGCTCATCGGCTTCAACAAATGACTGCCACCAATTGGCAATTTTACCAATATTGCCCGCTTCGGCTTCGCCGCGCAGTAATAATAAATCATAAGCAGCGCGGAATTTAGGGTGCTCTAATAATTTGAAGGCACGGGTGCCTTGGCTACGTTCTAGACGCAATTGTAGCTGCCAAATATCTTTTGCTGGAGTACTGAAGCGGCGTGGAATGCTAATGGTGCGACATTGCTGCTCCATCACATCACCCATAGCGGCAACATGAGCATCGTAATGACTTAAGCCACTTTCTAAGGCAATATCATCAGCACGTTGCTTGAGTGGATACCACAATAATGCCGCATAAAAGAAGGCGGGCGTTACCGGTTTATCTTGGCTGACGCGTAAGTCGGTACTGGCCATGACTGCCGTTAGCATTTTAGCGGTATTGCCACTGGGTTGCTCTTTGATTAACGCAGAAATTTGCGGAAATAGCGGCGCAAATAAACCAAAATCTTGCATCATGTTGTAGTTAGCTTCTGCTTTGCCAGCAAAAAATAACTTTAGCACTTCTTCGTACATACGCGCTGCAGGGATATCTTTTAATAATGGCGCTAATTCTTTTATTGGCGCAGCCGTTACCGGCTCAATGGTCATATCCAGTTTGGTAGCAAAGCGCACCGCACGTAACATCCGCACCGGATCTTCACGGTAACGAGTTTCAGGATCGCCAATCAGCTTGATGACTCTAGCATCGATATCATGAATACCACCGCCGTAGCTGTGGATAGAGTAGTCGCTAATGTCGTAATACAGGGCGTTAATAGTAAAGTCGCGACGTTCAGCGTCTTCATCTATTTCACCGTAGACATTGTCACGAAGTAGACGACCTTCAGCATTGGATTTGGAAATTTTGTCATCATTTTCATTGTGATGACCACGGAAGGTGGCGACTTCGATAACATCACGGCCAAAAACAATGTGTGCCAATCTAAATCTGCGGCCCACTAAGCGTGAGTTTCTAAAGAGCTTTTTAATTTCTTCAGGGGTCGCATTGGTGACCACATCAAAATCTTTCGGCTCCATACCTAATAGAATGTCACGAACACCACCGCCAACTAGGTACGCTTTATAGCCAGATTTACTGAGTCTATAGAGTACTTTTAACGCATTTTCACTTATTTGGCGTCGAGAAATAGTATGGGCATCTCTGGTGACAATGTCCAAACGCAGGCCGTCATCTTGGCTTTGTGGCTCAATGACAGGAGTGGTTTTATTGTCTTCAAACAGCTGTTTGCAGAATTGACTTATACGGCGAAAAATAATACACCTCGAACGACATTATTAAATGGTTAAAAATCTGGCGGCTATGATATACCAAATGTTACTGAATGAGTATATCACTGCTCAATCAGAATCTCAGATAGTTGTGGAATTTGGCTAATCGCAAATTGCTCTGCGGCCTGTTTTAGCATGACATCGACATCATCAATATCAACTTGTTGTTGCCCAAGAAAGCGCAATGCGGCATTGATGCTGGCTTGGGGACGTTTTCGATCAATGGCATTAGCATAATTTTGCTTTGATAATTTAAACCCTGGCTTGGTGCAGGCTAAAGGTAGATGCAGCCAATTGGGGGAGTTAAAGCCCAAAATATTATTCATGCTTATTTGGCGGCAGCTGGTTTCCAGTAGATCGCAGCCTCTGACTATTTCAGTGATCTGTTGAAAGGCATCATCTAACACCACAGCTAATTGATAGGCGTAAAGGCCATCACTGCGTTTGATGATAAAGTCTTCAGCCGCAAAGCTGTGCTTTACCGTGACACTTCCCATCACTAAATCAGTAAAATGTTCAACCTGGGCGCTATTTCTGATACGAACGGCGCCTTGGGTTAATCGAGGGCGTAGCTGACCACAGCGGCTGTCATAAACGCCGCCCATTTGTTGAATTCTTTTTCGAGTGCAATGGCAAAAATAGCTAAGATCTTCTTTTAAGAGCTGCTCAATATGCTGCTGATAGATATCAAGCCGATGGCTTTGAAATAGCTCAGTATCATCCCAATGCAGGCCATAAGCCTCTAAGGTGGTCAATATATCACTGCTTGCACCAGCCACTTCTCTTGGTGGATCTATATCTTCAATCCTGACGAGCCATTTACCCTGTTGCTGTTTTGCCCGCAGGTAACTGCCAAGGGCTGCAATAAGGGAGCCAAAATGTAACGGGCCAGATGGGGACGGAGCAAAGCGACCAATATAAGCGGATGAGTTCAGCGACATAGCTTTTGCCTCGATTTATTGGTGTCGACATAAAAGGTTACTGCTTTTATGCCATAGCCGATAAACAAGTTCTGTTAATCCTAAAAGTAAAAATCAAAAAATACAAAAGGCGAGAATAATCTCGCCTTTTGGTATCAATACTGCCCCGCCTCATAAATAGCAAGCTAGCAGTTTTGCTGTGTGACAAATGTATGGGCTATATTAGCCAGCCATTTGTCTTTCTTTTATTTCTGCAAGCGTCTTACAATCGATACATTGATCAGCTGTTGGACGTGCTTCTAAACGGCGAATACCGATTTCAACACCACATGAATCACAGAAACCGAAATCGTCTTCTTCAATTTTTTGTAGTGTTTTTTCAATTTTCTTGATCAGCTTACGTTCTCTGTCGCGTGCTCGAAGCTCTAAGCTAAATTCTTCTTCTTGAGCTGCACGGTCAACAGGATCTGGAAAATTAGCAGCTTCATCTTGCATATGGTTCAAGGTGCGATCAACTTCTTCGCGTAACTGATTACGCCAAGCGTCTAAGATGATCTTAAAATGAGAGCGTTGCTCTTCACCCATATACTCCTCGCCAGCTTTCTCCTGGTAAGGTTCTACACCTGCGATAGCGAGTACGCCAAGTTTTTTGGTGCCTTCAGGCATAACGCATCTCCTGTAATAATTAGTGATTTTATGTGCGTCTAAAATTTATGGCCGCTATCTATAGCAGAAACACCACAGCGTGGCAAATTATTTGATTAGTAAGTTATACTTTTTTGAACTAAACAATGACTTTGCACCTATGGGTTATCTTACTTGATAGCGCTGAAAGTTCGGTTTGATATGCTAGCACTTCAACACCACTGTTAACTGATTGTTTCAATAATTGAGCATATTGTGGGTCGATATGCGCTGCAGCTTGAACAAGGTTAATGCCATTGTGCTGTACTACAAACAGTAACACCGCTCTGTAACCTAGACTAGCCATATGTATTAACTCACGCAAATGCTTTTGTCCACGAGTGGTAACTGAGTCAGGAAAATAGCCTACTGTTTGCTCTAATAATGTACAGCTCTTTACTTCAACGTAACATGGTGGCTTGGTTTCATCACTGAGTAAGATGTCTATACGACTATTTTCTTCGCCATACTTAACTTCTCTTTTTAGTGTTTCATACCCGCCAAGCTCAGTGATCACCCCATTAATAATCGCTTCTTCAGCTAATGCATTAGCGCGGCCGGTATTTATACCTATTAAGTGGTTTTCTGGAGTAGCGCTGAGTTCCCAAGTGTTGGGGTACTTTCTTTTTGGGTTATCCGAAGTGGAGAACCAAACGGTTTCACCTGGAAATAAACAGTTTTTCATCGAACCGGTATTAGGGCAGTGAATGGTTATCTCACTGCCATCATCAAGTTGCACGTCGGCCAGAAAACGCTTGTAGCGCCTCAGTAAAGTGCCTTGTTGTAAGGGAGGGCTAAAGTCCATTAAAAAAGAATGCTCCTAAAATTATTTGTTAACAATTATTTTTACTAAATGCCCGAGAATTAGTCACGTTCATTTAAATATTTACAGTACAATTAGCTTATTGGCTACCTAAGTTACAACGCAAGCATAACAAGGAAATTACAATGGAAATAATGACCATTACCCTAACACAAGAAGCGCCACAGAGCCTTTGGGGTAAAGCAGATGTGAGCTTTCAAGGCCATCAAGCGTTGATCCATTTATCTGCAGCAGATGAATTACGTCAAGTACAAATGGCGGCTAGAAAAATTCGTAGTCAGGGTATTAGCAAGGTGCAGCTTGACGGTGAGTTATGGAGCCTTGATTCGCAATGGGCTTTTTCTCAAGGTTTTACCACGGCCAAAGGCCCATTTGAAGTACTCTGGTGTGGTGACGTGAGCACTCAAGCCACTTTATCTCATCGCTTTGAAGCGGCAAGTTTCGCGCGCAAATTAGTTAACGAAACCCCTGAAGAATTGTCTCCGGTTATTCTTGCCGAGCACGCAGCAAACTGGCTCAAAGACATTGGTGGCGACAAGGTCAGTTTTGATATTTTTGAAGGCCAAGAATTACTCGAAAAACAATGGATTGGTTTACATGCGGTTGGCCGTGGCAGTGAGCGTCCGCCAGCGATGCTAGTGCTTGATTTTAATCCACTCGCAGCCGATGCCAAAGTATCCACCGCTCTTGTGGGCAAGGGCATTACCTTTGACTCTGGCGGTTACAGCATTAAGCCTTCAGAAGGCATGCTGGATATGAAATGCGATATGGGCGGCGCGGCAACAGTGACAGCAGCGCTGGGTCTAGCCATGAAAGCCGGTCTGAATAAGCGGGTTAAATTGTTTCTGTGTTGCGCCGAAAACCTCATCAGTGGCCATGCTTACAAGTTAGGTGACATCTTAACTTATAAAAATGGCGTTACCGTTGAAGTGGTTAACACCGATGCTGAAGGGCGTTTAGTGTTAGCTGACGGGCTGCAAGCAGCATCAGATACTGGAGCAGAATTAATTATTGATGCGGCAACACTGACAGGTGCGGCGATTATGGCTGTGGGCAATAATTACAATGCGATATTTTCACCGCAAATGGAAACCTTGCAATTAGCACAACAAAAAGCGGCCACTGTTGCTGAAAATGTCTGGCCACTGCCATTGGATACTTGGCATAAAGATATGTGCCCTTCACCTTATGCAGATACCGCCAATAGCCGCGCAATGAAAGGCGGCGGTGCAGGCGGCGCGTCAAATGCAGCAGGCTTCTTATGGCGCTTTGTGAGCCCAGAAGTTAACTGGTTGCACATGGATTTAGCTGGTGCATATGCATCATCGGCTACGCCATTATGGAGCGCTGGCGCAACAGCTCATGGAGTATTGACCATCGCGGCAATGTTAGAGCGATAAAGCCTATAACTCTTCAGGTTTTAGCTATAGATTCGAGAAACGAAAGCTGCCTAGGCAGCTTTTTTTCGTTATGGCTGTAAAGGCCACTGTTGCAGTGGTTTATATATAAGCCCTTGAGTACTGCTAATGGATTCATAGAGGGTTAAATGGCGGGCTTTTGTGTTTATAGCTTCAGTGAGTGCAGGTAACTTATCTATAAGGGCTGCAGGCTCTGACACAGCTCTAAATAAGCTGATATGGGGTCTAAATTCATGCTGAGTTTGATAAAGGTTTAAGTGTGATGTCATTAATTTTAAGCTGTGGGCAATATGCGCCAACGCTTTTTCGGCATCACCCTGAATGCACAAGACTTTCGCTTTAGGCCAGTAAGCAAGTTGTTGCAGTGGTTGTTCAAAAGCGCTGAAATGCTGCTCGGTGATATACCGATCAATCTGCAGCATCTGATCAGAACTAATTTTGCCTAAAAATGCAGCGGTTAGATGTAAATTCTCCCGCTTAACGGCGCTAACCTGTATACTCAGATGCGGCATTAATTGCTGCTGATATTGGCTCAATTGAGTGCGGTTTGACTCTGATAATGCAATGGCAATAAAACAACGTTTATGGTGATTTTTAGTCATGGGTCTCCTTAACGCCATTGATCCTTATCTGTTGTTAGCATTATTTTTTATTATTATGACGTTTATCGTCAAAGACATGTTAGCTTAATCGACGGCAACAGTTTACGGTTAGGTAAATTAACAGCAAGACCAGTGAAGCTCCGTTTAGAGGGATACTGTATAATGACAGCAAAAATGCTGCGAATGAATGAGTCATTGAATGAGCAATAGTGAACTGAAATCAGTATGGGCTAGCCCGCAGTCTGCTGAATTAAATCACTACCTGTGCTGTGATAAGGTTATGGCTGAGATTGATGCATTGCAACTGCAATTAGGCGTCGATGAAATCGTGGTTTTACTATCCCAAACAACTGAAAGTCTAACCAGTGGTAAAGTTTACCATGTCAAGGCGTTGCAAGCTTATCAGCATCAAGATCAATTTCAACAGCATCTTCAGCGCCAACCTAATAACGCACTAATAGGCCAATCACTCGCTGCCTTGCCTGATTTATGTGAACAATTACTCGCACAAGATAGTGCTGATATCAATGCCACAACAAGTCTTTTGCAGCGTCAAATAACTGATTTTGTTCAGTCACGGTCCGAGGTGTTTTCACTCTCTTTGAGTGAAGCGGTGCAAATAGGCAATACCAGGTTGATTTTTTTACCACTAAAATATCAATTAAATTGGCAACTTGAGGCCTCGGATGGTGTCAATTGTCCTATGACAAAGCTTAACGAGGCTAGCCTAAAGCTGGCATCTGAAGCTGAGCTGGCTCGCGTATCGCAATTATTAACAAACAAAGAAGCCCAATACCTTGAGCTTTTTCAGCAACTGCCGGTAGCCTGTTCGCTCATTGATAAGGACAACTGTATTAGCAGTCAAAATCAAGTGGCTAGCCAAATTTTTCCGTCAATCAGTAATCAAAGTTTATATTCATTAATCAATGCAGATGACCACATATTGTTGGATGATTGCCTACACATTGTCAGAGATGGAGCACTGCATCAGTCATGGTGTGAAGTTCCACTGGTTAAAGCGGGTGTGACTCACTGGTATAAACTTAGCTTTTGCCGCGCATTAGACATAGAGCAGCAATTATTGATGATGATTGAAGATGTGTCAGAACGCTATCGTTTAGCCGATGAGCTGTCATTTCAATCCAACTATGATCCGCTCACAGGTCTGCCGAATCGGTTACAGTTTGAGGCAATGCTTGAAGAATTAATTGAGCATAAAGATCGCTTGCCTGTGTGTGTTGCCTTTATGGATCTTGATCAATTTCAAGTGGTTAATGATATCAGTGGTCATCAAGCTGGGGATGAATTGTTACGTCAGGTGTCTAAGCGTCTGAGCTACTTACTGCGTCATGGCGATGTCGTTGCCCGTTTAGGCGGCGATGAATTTGGCATTTTAATGTTCCAAGCGGATAAAGAGTCAGCCGAGCAAGTGGGCAACCGCATTTGCCAGCAATTATCCGAACATGAATTTATTTGGGGCGAAGTCAGCCATAATATTGGCGTTAGTATGGGTATGACTCAACTGGATGCGAAGTCAGAAGACATTTACCGCATTATGAGTCAGGCAGATGCGGCGTGTCGTATCGCCAAAGAAGATGGCCGTAATCGCTGGCATTTTTACAGTAAAAACGATCCCCAAGTACATCATTTATATAATCAAATGCTGGCCTCCGTTGATATCGTCTCGGCACTGGCGCTTAATCAGTTTGAATTATTTTATCAACTCATAGAACCGCTAAATTCTGACGAGCGTGGCATTCACATGGAAATCTTATTGCGCATGGTGCAAGAGGATGGCCGTTTTGTATCACCAGGGGTGTTTTTACCTGCAGCAGAGCGCTATAACCTAGCATCAAAAATTGATAGCTGGGTTATCGACAACCTTTTAAAGTGGGGCGCACGCAATAGCGAAATTTGGTCGCAATTATCAATGGTGTCGCTAAATTTGTCAGCGCTGTCATTATCCGATAGCAAGTTTATGGACTGGTTAGAAATACGCTTGATGGTTGAGCCTGAACTGGTGTCTAAGTTGTGTTTTGAAATCACCGAAACCGCCGCTATTAGTCAACTCGAACAGGCCACCACCTTGATTGAGCTATTAAAACCTTTAGGTTGCAAGCTGGCTTTGGACGATTTCGGATCGGGCTTTTCAAGTTTTGCTTATTTGAAATGCTTAGATGTGGACTATGTCAAAATTGACGGTCAGTTTGTGGTTAATGTCTGTGACGACCGCAGTGATAAAGCCATTGTCTCGGCTATTTGCCAGCTGGGTAAAGATATGGACTTTGAAGTGATAGGCGAATTTGTTGAAAGCGCTGACATTGGGCGGCAATTAAAACAGCTTGGTGTTAGCTATGGCCAAGGCTACGCGATTGGAAAACCTACCCGCTTGCAGGATTTATCCTCAGGGATCAGAACGCCGTGGTTAATCGATTTATAGGCGATTAGCTTTTTCGTTTCAGTCGTTAATTGTCAATGTGTGCATGCTTCGATTTGCATATGCTTTAATCTGCCCCCGCTTCGATCTGCATAGAGCCGTAGCATCAATAATCGTTTATGAGTAAACTGAAGCCAGATTTTCGCCGTTAAAGTATCTCCTTTGAGCTCATTACCTATTCAAGCCTTATTTGCGCCATTACAACAGGCGCTGGGCGATCATTCGCAAATTATCCTCGAAGCGCCCACGGGTGCCGGTAAATCCACCGCACTACCTCTGGCAATGCTGCAGTGGCCGCAAATTAGCGGCAAAATCCTCATGCTGGAACCAAGGCGGGTTGCTGCTCGCAGTGTGGCGCAATTTATTGCTAAATCCCTAGGGGAAAAAGTCGGTGAGCGAGTGGGCTATCGGGTCAGAGGTGAGAGCCGAGTCGGGGCTAATACCCGCTTAGAAATTGTCACAGAGGGTATTTTAACGCGGATGATCCAGCAAGACCCAGAGCTTGAAGGCATAGAGGTCATTATTTTCGATGAAATCCATGAGCGTCATTTACCCACAGATCTGGGTTTAGCGCTGGCGCTAGAAGTGCAAGACTCGCTGCGCGAAGATCTTAAAATTATTGCCATGTCGGCAACCCTATCGGGCTTACCCTTAAGCCAATTAATGCCTGACGCTGCCACATTAGTAAGCCAAGGTCGAAGCTTTGATGTTGAAACGCTTTACCGACCGGTAATGGGGCAAGTGCAGTGGCTAAGTCATTTAAGCCAAGTGGTTATCGACAGTGTCAGCAGTAGCAACACAGTCCCAAGCGACTACCAACATGGCTCGGTGTTGGTGTTTTTACCCGGCAAAGGGGAAATTAATCAACTGCAGCGATTATTAAGTCAGCGACTAGACCCAAATGAATTTTTACTGTGTCCCTTATACGGTGATTTATCTCCTGCTGAGCAAGATAAAGCCATTTCTCCCGCCCCTAGTGGCAAACGTAAAATCGTCATTGCCACTAATGTTGCTGAGTCGAGCTTAACCATCGATGGCATCACTATTGTGATAGACAGTGGGTATAAGCGTGAGGCAAGCTTTAACCCACGCACAGGTGTTAGTCGATTATCGTTAAGGCGTATAAGCCAAGCCTCGAGTATTCAGCGTGCAGGCCGTGCAGGGCGCTTACAAAAAGGCTGCTGCGTGAGATTGTGGGGCCAAGAAGAACAAAGTCGAATGATGGTGGCTGATGCGCCTGAAATCACCCAAAGCGAGCTGACGTCAATGGCGTTTGATTGTGCCTATTGGGGCGTGAGTGATATTGAGTCCTTACCGCTATTAACCAAGCCGCCAGCGATTCATCAACAGGTGGCGTGGCAATTACTCGCCAAGCTTGAGCTGGTGGATGAGCAACATAAAATCACCGCTCAAGGCCAAGCGGCCTATGAGCTAGGTTGTCACCCGCGTTTAGCGCACATGTTGCTGACTTCGCAAGCCCTTGCTAAATCCCAGCAACAGGCCGACTTAGTGTTACTGGCATGTTTACTTGCTGCGATACTCGAAGCACGAGGCTTACCTAAAAAAGGCGCTGATATCAGTCAGTACCTGGGTTTAGCGACCCAAGGACAAATGGCAACCCAAGTCAATAAATGGCAGCGGGCGCTATCTGCTAAAGGCGATATCAAGCAAGTGGCTCGCGACGCCGCCAGTCGTGATATTAGTTTATTATTGGCGCTGGCATACCCCGACAGAATTGCCAAAGCCCGCGGTAAACTAGGTTTTGCCCTCAGTAACGGCACAGGGGTTACTATTGATGCTGAAGATGCTATGGCTAATCAAGCTTGGTTAGTGGTGGCCGATTTTCAAGAAACCCAAGGCCGCAATGCAGGACGAGTCTATCTTGCTGCGGCAATCAACCCTGAGCACTTCCAGCAAGAGCTTAAATTTTTAACCCATGAGGTTAAAATTTGTCAGTGGGATGAAATCAAAGGGCGCTTTTTTGCTGAAAAGCAAACCCGAGTGGGTGAGGTTATTATACAGCGCGCTCAAGAAACTCAGGTAGATAATAAATTAATCCAGCAAGCGTTATTGAGTCACATCCGCGCGAAAGGCTTAACTGTGCTGGATTTGGGCGAAAGTTTTTTGCAATTACAATATCGACTGAAGTTAGCCCAGCAATTTGCGCCGCAACATGATTGGCCAAACCTTGATGATGCCAGCTTGCTAGCAAGCTTAGAGCGGTGGTTAGCGCCATATTTAGCTGAGGTGAATTCCATTGCCAAATTACAAAAACTTGATACCTTTGGCCATGTGAAAAATCTGCTGACATGGCAGCAACAGCAAACATTGAATGAATTGCTTCCCACTCATTGGCAAATGGCTACCGGCACCCGAGCACCGATTGAGTATCAAGTGGTCGCTGCTCAGGCCGTAGAAAGTGAAGCCGATGGCAGCGATAGTGATAAGCAAAGCATGGAAAATGATGCCGCCGACAGCAATAAGGCCGTCAGCGGTAGAGCGCTATTAAAAGTACGCCTGCAAGAGGCTTTAGGTTTATCACAAAGTCCGCTATTACTTCATGGTAAGCTCACTGTCACCATGGAATTATTGTCGCCAGCCCAGCGACCTATTGCTGTAACCGCAGATTTAGCCAGTTTTTGGCAAGGCCCATATATTGAAGTAAAAAAAGAAATGCGTGGCCGTTATCCCCGCCATTTATGGCCTGACGATCCGGTTAATACAACCGCCACTAAATTTACTAAAAAGAAGACGCCAGGCTTAAATTGCTAATGGCGATAAAGAATTAAAAAAAGATGACAGAAACGACAAAGATGATGGCTCCTCAAGCGCCTAAAAAAAATGTAGCGAAAAAGCCTGCAGAAAAGCAATCGGTTCCTAAAACAGCAGCGCCTAAAACGCCAGCGACCAAAACTGCTGCGACGAAAAAAAACGCCAGCAAAAAAGCGGCGACTAAAAAGCCTAGAGTAAAAAGGGTCGTTGCTAAAGCTAAGCCGTCAATGTGGAAAAAACTGTGGTCAATCGGCTGGAAACTCGGCTTGATTGGCATCGTGGTGGTGAGCTCTTACGGCATCTATTTAGATCAAATTATTGCCCGTAAATTTGAAGGGCAAAAATTTCACTTACCCGCACAAGTGTTTAGCCGTTCAATGGCCATTTATCCCGGCGCAGCCATAAACCATCCGCAGCTAATGGCGGAGCTAAAACTGCTTGGCTATCGTAAAGTGGCCAACCCTCGTCAAGTGGGCGAGTTTTCAGCATCCAGTAGTAAAATTGAGCTTTGGCGTCGACCATTTTTACACCCAGAAGGCGATCAAGCAGCTCAGCGGGTGATGATTTCATTTGACTCTCAAGGGGTCAACTCAGTGCAGCGCATGAGTGATAAGCGTCAATTAGCAGTATTTCATTTAGAGCCAGTATTGCTGGATCGCATTTTGGCTTCTGGCGCTGAAGACCGATTATTTGTGCCTACCACAGAAATGCCCCAAGCTATTGTCGATGCCCTGATTTTGGTCGAAGATCGCAGTTTTTATCAGCATCATGGGGTTAATCCATTTGCCATTCTCCGCGCCGCTATCGTCAATGTGACCGCCGGGCGCACAGTTCAAGGTGGTTCAACCTTAACTCAGCAATTAGCCAAAAACTTCTTTTTAACCAGTGAGCGCTCAATTGTGCGTAAAATCCGTGAAGCCTTAATGGCAATCATCATTGATTTTCGATACAGCAAAGAAGAGATACTCGAGGCTTATTTAAATGAAGTGTATATGGGGCAAGACAAGGCGCGTGGCGTTCATGGTATGGGCTTGGCGTCGCAGTTTTACTTCGGCCGTCCTATCGCGGAGCTAACAGTATCCCAACAAGCCTTTTTAATTGCCGCCATTAAAGGGCCATCATACTACAACCCTTGGCGCTCACCTGAGCGGGCGCAAAATCGCCGCGACTTGGTGCTGCGATTACTGATGGAAGATGATCGCTTAACCGTTGAGCAATACAAAGCGGCGGTAGAATCACCACTCGGGCTGCGTGATTTTAATAAATCAGTACATCAAAAACTGCCAGCTTTCTTTGCGGTGGTAAAACAAGAGTTACGAACGCGTTATGGTGATAGCTTACTGCAGCAATCAGGGGTCAAGGTATACACCACCTTAGATCCTATGGCTCAAGATGCCGCCGAAAAAGCAGTCGTTAGCACCATGAAGTCACTGGATGAACGCACTAAAAACGTGCAAGTAGGGATGGTGGTAACTGACAAATACACCGATGGCATTGCCGCCATGGTAGGGGATAGAGTGCCAAGCTTTGACGGCTTTAACCGCGCAGTGGAAATTCGCCGCCCGATTGGCTCGTTAGTGAAACCATTTGTGTATGCCACTGCATTGCAACAAGGCAGTAAATATAATTTGGCGACCCCAATAGCTGACAAACCGATCACCTTACAAAATGGTCAAGGTAAAACCTGGTCGCCACAAAATGTGGATCGAAAATTCCGTCAACAGGTGCCATTATTAGATGCATTTAAAAACTCAATGAATGTACCAACGGTGAATATTGGTATTGAATTAGGCGTTGATAATGTCGCTAAAACCATGGCTAATGCGGGTTGGTCCGATGCTATACCTCGCTATCCATCAATGTTGTTAGGGGCCATTAATGGCTCACCTTATATGGTGGCGCAGGCTTATCAAACCATTGCCAATAATGGCCGTTATCGACCATTAACATCAATAACTGCGGTGCTTGATACTAATAATCAACCATTGAAGGTAACGCGTGAAAGTGCCGTTCAAGGAATGGATCCTGCAACCGATTTCTTGGTGCAATATGCGATGAATCAAGTGGTCAAAACCGGCACTGCTAAACGCTTGGGTCAAGCATTCCCTAATGTAGCTCTAGCGGGTAAAACCGGCACCAGTAATGATAGTCGTGACTCTTGGTTTGCAGGCTTTGATGAGCGTAACGTGGCAGCTATTTGGGTTGGTCAAGACGATAACAGTAAAACGGGTTTATATGGCTCAAGCGGCGCAATGGCAGTGTACCAAGCATTTTTAAAGCAGCGTCCGCCGTTAGGTTTAAGAATGACGCCGGCAGATGGCATAACCCAAGGTTATTTTGATAAAGACACTGGCGTGGCAAAACAAGCCGATTGTGACAATGTGATGGCGCTGCCTGCCACACGTGACAGCTACAAGCCTGCTGCAAACTGTGGTGAGCCCTTGTCTTGGTGGCAAAAAATCATCAATTAACACTCAGCTGAGTCAGCTTTATAATCTTAATGATTAATTAGGCAGAATAAAAAATGGCTACTCGTTTGAGTAGCCATTTTTATTGTGTCGGTATTTAGCGAGCTTACCTTTGGCTTAAGTTTATATCGCTTAACTAAAGCTTAGCTAAATCTTAACCTAAGCGATTAAAACTTATAGTGATAACCGAGTGTTGCCGTTTGCGGCTTACCAGCAAAGATAGAACCATGAATGCGGGTGGTCATATAGGTTTCATCCAATAAGTTATCAACGGTTAAGTAGACTTCAGATGCATCATTAATGAAGTAACGAGCCGATAAATCCACAACGGTTTTATTGGCAATTAATTCTTCTGCAGGGATACCACCTTGATCGGCGACGGTGCGCATATCAGAGGTATAACGACCTGCAATAGTGACTTGCCATGCTTGTGCTTGAACGCCTGCAGATAAGAACAGTTGGTTATCAGGTAAATAAGGCAGTTCATCACCTTTTTCAACGTCGCCCCATGACTCAAAGTCAGAGATGAATGCGTTTTGGAATTCAGCATTGCTGAAGGTGTAAGCCATTTTTACCGGGAAACTAATCTCGCCTGTTTGATTAAATTCATAACCTAAACTTAGTTCAATGCCACTGACTTCAACTTCACCAGCATTGTATTGATTACCGATATTGTCATCATCACAACCTTGAGCCGCGGTGCAGTTACCATGCATATTGCTGTAATCACTGTAAAAGGCGATAGCTTCAGAGTTTAATGCACCAGTGTTGTAACGAACACCTGCTTCATAGTTCCAGCTTTTTTCTTCTTTACCGTCATCATTACCGGGGGCGCTAGGGGCAAAACCTTGCTGAATGCCTGCGAGCACAATTAAGTTATCGGTTATTTGGTAAGTTGCTGCAACTGAAGGTAAAACCACATCAAAGCTGTTGCTGATATCTTTATCTGGTGCGCCTTCACGGCCGACGTTAGTTTTACCCCAATCACGACGCTGGGTGGTGACATCTTCATAACGTAGACCGGCAGTAATGGCTAAATCACCGAAGGTCATCTTATCTTGAACATAAAAAGCAAACGCTTCAGCACTATCAATACGGTTTGAATCAGAACCAGGAGTGCCGCTATTAGTCAGCGACATCACTTGGTTAGCGCCTAACTCATAGGTATCAACCCACTGGAAGCGATCCATTTCATCTTCATGGTAACGAGCGCCAATGGCTAAGTCATGGTCGCCCACTAGCCAATTTAGCTCAGTTTGAATACCTTGGGATAGGTAGTCACGGTTATTGGCTTTCACTTCAACATCAATCGCAGCTGCTGAAGCAGGATCGCGATCAAAATCAGCCGCAGCTTCAATACCACCGCTACTTAAACTTTGACCCGCCACTTTATTGGTTTTATACCAGTTGCGGTGGAAGTTGTTGTAATAAGCCGTGGTCGCAAGTGATACAGTCGAGCTAAAGTCGATGATATGGTTTAACTGAATTTGCTTGTGATCAGTGCTCATTTCATCTTTTTGAGAGGCAGAGTAACGCATATAAGGTGAAGCGTTATAATCATCTTCAGTTAAACCCATGTAAGTTTCGTTAGACACTTCATCTGAGTACTTTAATTTTAATTCAAGGCGTTGCTGATACTTGGCATCGTCGCTACTATCAATACTGATTTTCGCTAAGGCATCGTTTTTCACAAAACCAGTATCACCACCAACACCATTAATGTCGCGAAAGCCATCAGCTTGATAACGGTAAATTTCTGCTACCGCGCCAACGCGTTCGCCTTGACCGCCTGCATGGGCATGTACTTTAGCAAAGCCGTCTTGTCCTGCGGCCACATCAATACCGCCAGCCAGTTCTTCCACTGGGATTTGACGAGAAAGCATATTGATAATACCACCAGTGGTGCGAGGGCCGTATTTAAGGGTCGAGCCGCCTTTCATGATCTCAACGGTTTGCATTCTACCAGAGGTTGGAAAGTAGTAAGCCGCAGGAGAAGCATAAGGCGCAGGCGCCGCTAATACTCCGTCTTCCATAATGGTGATTTTTTCAGAACGATTTTGACCCGTGCCACGCATACCAATATTTGGACGTAAGCCATAACCATCTTCTTCTTGCAGATACACCCCAGGCACAGACGCTAGGGTGCGCATAATGTCGGTGTATTTGAAGTTTTCAATTTCAGCGTCACCGATAACATGAGCACTACCGGGAACATTATTAACCGGATTGGCACTGCCAAAAATTGAGATTTGCTCCATGGTGGCATTGGTTGCAGGATCTGTATCGGCAGCAGATGCTGAAAAAGCGCTGAATAGGGCAGTGGCTAAAAGACTAATTCGAAGGCTGTGTTGAGTCATGTAAATCTCCAAAGGCGAATTGCAAATATAATAAAAATGGTAATTGTTATCATTTGTATCCGTATTGTGATGGAGTTTACTTAATTAATTACTAAAATCAACATTTGAGTTAATAATGTTAACTCAAATGTTGGAGTTGGATTAGTATGATGTGGTTCGCTTCACAAATAGTGAGGTAAGAGCATAGTGCTGCAGTCGTGACAGCGATTAAGTCATCGGCTGAGTTTATGTGAATTTTTGCTGTAAACTCGATTCACAATAAACCCAACTCAATAAGAGATGGATATCTTTAACGAATAAGAATGGATGTATATGTTTTTGTCACCTTATTACGCTAAGCAAGACCAAAGTGTGTTTATTTCTGCTTTGCAAGCGAGCAATTTCGCCAAGCACGTCGCTGAAGACTTTAATCCTATTCATAATGTTGGCGCTAAACGCTTCTGTGTTCCTGGTGACTTACTGTTTGCTTTAGTGCTCACAGAGTTCGGCTTGAGCAAAAAAATGAAGTTTAAGTTTGCTGGCATGGTCGGTGATGGCGTTGAGTTAATTCTGGATCAGCAAGCCGGTGAACAATTTAGTATTTGTGACAACAAAGGCAAAGAATACCTGCATATCGAACGTGAAGGGGCGCTTTGTCAATGTGATGTACAAAAAGCGGCATTCATCAAAAGTTATGTGGCGTTTTCTGGGCTTAATTTTATTCATGTACTCGTGCCGATGATGAAACAGTACGGCATGATGATTAACCCAGCCAGACCTTTGGTTATTTATGAAAGTATGTCTTTTCAATTAGATACTTTCGATTTCACTGATATGAGCCTTGAATTGGTTGAGCAGGATATGCAAATCAATGGCAAACGCGGTGATGTGACCTTGCAGTTTGCCTTAAAAAGCGCAGGTAAAGTCATAGGCTCAGGTATCAAAACCCTAGTGTTAAGCGGTTTACGCGAATACGATGAGCTGCAAGCGCAGCAAATGTGTCATAGCTATGAAAGCAGTAAATTAGCTTAACTTCTGAAAGTTAAGTTTTAGTTAGCCAGTAGTAAATTAGCATTATTCCATTTTAAAAATGCGATATTCCGTTTTTACATTATGCTTTAGGTAGGATACGTCCATAAGTTGATTATCGCTTGAGGTTTATATGAAAAAATTATTACTGGTTTCGCTTTCTTTTTTAGCATTTTCAGCTAGCGCGAATATTATTTATGATAAAACGGGCGTGAATGAAAAAGATTTTGTTTTCGATCAATATCAATGCCAAGAAATGTCACAGCAAGTTCATAAAAATACTGAATCTCGTGGTGCCATTAGTAGTGGCCTTAAAGGTGCGGCAGTAGGCGCAGCGGGCAGTGCCATTGCTGGTGGTAGTGGTTCACATGGTGCTAAAACCGGCGCTGGTATTGGTGTTGCTGTAGGCTTGCTAGGTGGCGCGAAAGATAGAAGAGCCAATGAAGCCAATTACGAAGCAGAGAAAGAAACAGTAGTGCGTAACTGCATGGCAAATCGCGGCTACAGCATTTTAAACTAATCTAAACCGCTAGCGCTTAGTACTTAGCGCTTAGCGTTAGTAAACAATAAACCATGCTTTTTAGCATGGTTTTTTTATTGGACTTTTACCCTATTTTACTCGGCAATCTATATCCGCTTGCCCAAATTGGCTTAGCACGGCTTGTTGCTGGTGAGTCCAGAAACTAACATTCTGCCCTTGGTATTTCGCCCCAGATGCACTTAGCGTCAGTAATGTTAATAGCGGATTTTGCTGCGCTACCGTGACAGCTCTTGAATCTGCAATTGGATCAGCAGTTGGAGCTAAGCTTAGGTTCAATATTGCTGCAGGTATCGCAGTTTGGTTATAAAAATAAACCCTAATACTCATCAGATTGTTGTTCGATGGGGGATCACATTGATATTGTACCGCCTTAGGTACGTCAAATACCGCAGCGGCGATCTGTAATTCGGTTAGCCGTGAAGTATAGGCGTAAATCACGCACTGTTTAATATCGTCAGCCTTCCAACACTCATTACGGCCTTTTATCCAGCCTCGCTGAAAAGCTTTAAGTTGCGCTAATGCATCTACATCTAAATCAGCATCTGCGCCTAGCTGGGAAATTGACTTTTTGAACACTTGATAGAGCTGTATATCAAGCTGTGCCAATTGACTATCTTGGCAAATAAGCTGCTCCACTTCGCCACTTGCTTGCTGGCAATCAAAAGCAGGCGCTAACTTATCAGCTTCAGTGGCTTGAGTATTAGCTAATACCTCATGATCACTCAGTGCAATGGCCTGAGTGCTCGCGCAGTAACTCAGCAATAACAGTAATGCTCTTATAGCCATGATAGACAATCCTATTTTTAAAGGTGCTTAAAAATAAATCATAACCTATCTGGCTAATTTAGCTTAATCGAGCATGAGCTTAATCCAACAGCTCAACTCAGCAGTAACAGCTTTAGGCTTTGATATTAATGTTATGGCCTGAGTTACCAACCGGTGGTGGCAGCGCGGCTTCAATTAATTGAAGGGCCATTTCACCTTCAATTTTTTGCTGATCTTTTGCAATTACAGCAACTTTGAGGCTACTACCTGAATCGATATTGGTCGGCATTGATGATGGAGCATTGATGGAAAGTGCCATAATATTATTACTCTAATTAGCGAAACCTAAATGGGTTAATGATTTATCGGCCAAAATAAGGAAAGGTAGATAATATTTTTGTATTAATCTGTATCAGCGCAGTAATGGCTAATGGTCTATCAGTATATTGTATTGTGCGCAATTTAAGTGTGATAAACTGATAATCGCTTTGGCTATGCAGTAGTTGTGATTAAGCTGCACATCAAATACTGAGCGCCATAGATATTAGAATTTTGCGAGAAAGTAAGCCTGTGACTAGGATTTAAGGAATGATTATGAGTGAAAAGTTTGATGCATTGGCATTAGAAAACCAAGTATGTTTTGCGCTTTATAGTGCCACCAATGCGGTCGTGCGCGCTTATCGGCCACTACTTGATGAACTATCACTAACCTATCCGCAATATTTAGTGATGATGGTGCTGTGGAAAGAGCCCGGGATTAGCGTTAAAACCTTAGGTGAAAAATTACATTTGGACTCAGGCACCTTAACACCGTTACTAAAAAGACTGGAAACAAAGCAACTGGTTATCCGAGATCGCAGTAAAGAAGACGAGCGGGTTAGGGTATTACAGTTAACGCCCCAAGGACTGGCTTTAAAACGGCAAGCGAGCCAAATTCCACAATTGATGCGCTGTAAAGTCGGTGGCAGCGCAGATGAATTACAGCAATTAAAGTTACTCAGCGAGAAAGTGTTAGCGCAATTACAAGCCTAACTAGACTCAATGAGCTATCGAGCCTATTGTCATCAAACTGTGCGGTCAGAAAAAGTACGCTGTCATAAAAACGACACCAAAGCGTCATATAATTAATCTAGTGACGGGGTTGATAGCAAGCTGGTATTAATGATCTCGTATCAAACTCTTATTATTTAAAACTAATTATTTAAACCTCATTATTTAAACTTAAGCCAGTGATGCTATCGCCAGCTTATCTCTAAACGGAATTGGACAGCTTATGTGGCAAATATTTACCCGCTTTTTAGCCTTAGGTTTAGTCAGTTTTGGCGGCCCCGCAGCGCATATTGGTTATTTTAGGCAGACCTTTGTTAGCGAGCTTAATTGGCTCGATGAAAAACGCTATGGCAGCTTTGTGGCGTTAAGTCAGTTTATGCCAGGGCCGGGTTCGAGTCAGGTTGGCTTTGCTATTGGTTATCATCGCGGCGGCTTAGCAGGCGCAATAGCCGCATTTTTGGGTTTTACCTTACCGTCTTTTATGTTGCTGTTCTTACTCGCCATAACCAGTGCCAAGTGGCTTGAAGCCGATGCGGTTGTCGGCATAATCCACGGCTTAAAACTGCTGGCAGTAGTGGTCGTTGCTGATGCGACATTGGGAATGTTTAGCCAATTTTGTCAGCGCAAAACCGCCCGGGTTATTATGTTGCTTACCGCAGCTTGCTTGATGTTACTCCCCTCAATGCTGACCCAAATTATCGTATTATTGCTGGCGGCGATAATGGGCGTGGTATTGCTCACCAAAGGCGAAAATATTACCCCAGAAAATAGCCCCATTAAGCTTAACTATGGCTGGTTAGCATTATTTATCATTGGCATAGTGTCGACGTTTTACTTTATTAATCAAACTGGCACCCTAGGCCAAGTATTTGCACAATTTTATCAGGTGGGCAGCTTAGTGTTTGGCGGCGGTCATGTGGTGCTGCCACTGCTGGAAGCCAATGTCGGTGAGCTGGTAAGCCCAGATCGATTTCTAACCGGTTATGCACTAGCGCAGGCGATTCCTGGGCCTATGTTCACCTTGGCGACCTTTTTAGGGGCCGATTTATGGTTGGAGCAACCCATTTTAGGCGCTATTGTGGCGACCATTGCCATTTTTTTTCCAGGGTTTTTACTGATGCTGGTGGGGTTAAAAAGCTGGCATGCTATCAGTGAGCGACCGGTTATATCAGGTGCTATTGCTGGAGTGAATGCCGCAGTGGTGGGGTTATTGTTTGCCGCACTTTATTCGCCAGTGTTTACCTCAGCGGTGCTATTACCTATTGATATGGCATTGGTGTTATTAGGCTTTGGCGTGCTGAAAATCTTTAAGCCCAACATTGTTTTGTTAGTAGCAGGGTTTGCCGCTACAGGGGCTTTGTTAGCCGTGCTTTAACTAAATACGATATCGCGATAAAAAAAGGCAAGCTTGGTGATATACCTAAGCTTGCCTTTTTTATCAGTTTTTACGTCAGTTTTACTTCAGTTAAGCGTGAAATTACACCGCTGTGGCTAACTCCGCTTTAACGGCGCAGACTTTAAACTCAGGTATTTTGGCCACCGGATCGACTGCGTTATTGGTTAACTTATTCGCCGCCGCTTCAGCAAAGTGGAACGGTAAGAATAAAACGCCCGCTTGCGCTCGCTTAGTGACAAAGGCGGCAATTTCAATTTCGCCGCGGCGTGAACTCAGTTTTAAATTATCGCCATTACTCACCCCAAGACGCTCAGCATCAAACACCGACATCATCACTCTTGGGGTACCTAAAGTATCTAAACCGCTGGTTTTTCGGCTTAAGGTACCGGTGTGAAACTGCTCTAATAAGCGACCTGTAGACAATACCAATGGATACTCATCACAGGTAGATTCGGCTGGGGCGCGATAGCTCACGGCGGTGAATATACCTTTGCCTTTAATGGGCTGCTCCTGATGCAGCACGGGCGTTCCCGTATGTTGCTCATCACGGCAAGGCCACTGCAGCCCTTTACTTGGCGTGCCATGTTTATCAGCACTTAAACGATCCCAAGTGATCCCTTGATATTGCGGGGTCACTTGATTGATCTCGTTAGTGATCGCTTGCTCGTTAGCGTAGTGCCAGTTAGCGCCCAGTTTATTGGCAATATCTTGAATGATTTGCCAGTCAGCGCGGGCTTGTCCCGGCGGGGTTAATACTGCTTCTAGGCGCTGCACTCGGCGCTCTGTATTGGTAAAGTGGCCCTGTTTTTCAGCAAATGATGCCGCAGGTAGCACCACATCTGCATACTTGGCGGTTTCAGTTAAGAAGATATCTTGCACCACTAAAAACGGCAGCTTCTCCAAAGCTTCAAGCACATGGGCTTGATCTGGGTCGCTCAGCACAGGGTTTTCGCCCATAACGTATAAGGCTTTAACTTTATCTTCGGTAATGGCATGCATCACTTCAGTGGCCGTTAAGCCCTCGGTGGCTGACAGCGGCGTTTGCCACTGCTGCTCAAATTTCTCACGCACCACAGGGTTATCAACCCGCTGATAGCCAGTGTAGTAATTTGGCAGCGCGCCCATATCACACGCACCTTGAACATTACTTTGGCCACGCAGTGGATTAATGCCTGCACCCACTTTACCTAAATTGCCACAGAGCATTTGCAGGTTAGAGATAGCAGTGACATTGTCATGGCCTGAGGTGTGCTGGGTTATGCCCATAGCGTAGTAGACTGCGGTTTTCTCAGCAGTGCCAATATAACGCGCCATTTGGGTAATATCCTCAGCGCTAACCCCACAAATCTTGGTGGCATTTTGCAACTGATATTCAGGCTTAAGCACTTCTTGCATCACTGCATCAAAGCCTTGGGTATGGGCGTTGATATAGTCTTTGTCATGCCAATCATGACGAATGATCTCAGCCATAATCGCATTGAGCAGCACCACATCAGAGCCGGGCTTTTGCGCTACGTATAAACAGGCATCATCAGCAATGGAGACACGTTTTGGGTCGGCAATGATCAAGCGGGCGCCATGGGAGCGAATCGCTTGTTTAATTCTTGAGGCAATTATCGGGTGCGCATTGCAGGTATCTGAGCCTAAGATAAAGATTAAGTCAGACTCTTTGATCCCCGGAATATCATTGGTCATTGCGCCGCTACCCAAACTGAGTTGCAGGGCTGACACAGTACTGGCATGACACAAACGGGCACAATGGTCGATATTATTGGTGCCTAATACGCTGCGAACAAACTTTTGAATGAGGTAGTTATCTTCATTGGTGGCTTTGGCTGAGGCTAAAGTGGCAATGGCATCAGCGCCTGCTTCAGCTTTAACCTTGGCAAAATTATCGGCGATGGTATCTAGCGCTTCATCCCAACTGCAGGGGATCAGCTCGCCCATTTTACGAATAAGCGGCGTGGTTAAGCGTTGCTCGCTTTGAATAAAGTCAAACCCAAAACGGCCCTTAACGCACAACATGCCATCGTTAACATCAGAGTGTTTACTGCCTTCAACATGGCAAATTTTGCCTGTGGTCGGTGACACGCTGACTTCGATACGACAACCCACACCACAGTATGTACAAATGGTCGAGGTGGTCGTTAACTGCTCTTCATCGCCTTGGCGTTTATCACGGGCATCAACCAGCGCGCCAGTTGGGCACACTTGCACGCAGTTACCACATTGCACACAATCACTATCGGCCATGCTGGCACTAAAGCCAACCCGAGGTGCTTGGCGCTCATCGGTTAATTGATTCGGTAATGCTTGGAAGCTGTCTTTAGTGAACTTAATGGCATTGTGACCACTTTGCTGACCACAAATATCGACGCATTTGCCGCAGCTAATACAGCGGTTGGCATCAAACTGAATAAACGGGCTGGTTTTATCCACCGCAAATTGGCGCGCATTGGTGCTGTCTAATTGCTCCGCTTGCACATGATACTCAGTGGCATAATCACGTAATTTACAATCGGTATTGGCCTGACAAGCACACTCTAAACAGCGGGCGGCTTCTTGCATTGCTTCATCGGGCGCATAGCCTAACTCCACTTCATTGAAATTTAGCTGACGCTCAATGGCGCTAAGCTCAGCCATTTTGTAGCGAGGTTTTGCTGCAATGCTGGGGTATAATTCGGCTGATAATTCAGCGGTTTTAGGCGCTTTCGTTGCATTAAATGGTTTTGGGGTTAAGTCGCAATTGAGCCCCTCGTGTAGCAATTTATTAATGGCTACAGCGGCTTTACGGCCATCACCAATGGCCGCTACTGCTGTCGCTGGGCCGCGGCGAGAGTCACCAATTACAAACAGTTTATCAACCCCTGCAGACATAGTGTGCTCACAGCCGATAAAAGTATTCCAGCGAGTTAGCGCCAGTTCACCTGTGGTGAGGTGACTGGCTGGATCTTCCATAAAGCTCATATCTGGGGTTTGCGACACCGCAGCAATGACAGTATCAAAGGCTTCAATAAAGCTTTCGCCAGTGGCTTTTGGTGAGCGCCGCCCTGATGCATCAGGTTCGCCCAAGGCCATTTTCGCCAGTTCAATGGCGCTGACTTGGCCGTCTTCATTAGCGATATTGTTAAGCGGATTAGTTAAAAAGTGAAACTTAACCCCTTCAACTTCAGCTTCATGAATTTCATAAGGCTCAGCGGGCATATCAGCACGGGTACGGCGATAAATTAAGGTGACATCATGGCCTGCGCGCACGGCGGTGCGGGCGCAATCAATGGCAGTATTACCGCCGCCAATCACCGCGACTTTATGACCGATTTGATAGCTTTGCTCGGTGCAGTAATCACGTAAGTAATCGACCCCTAAGTAACAGCCTGTTAAATCACTGCCCGGGTAGTTCATCGCCACTGCTTTTTGGGCGCCAATGGCTAAACACACAGCATCGTAATCATCGGTAAGTTGTTTTAGATGAACATCTTCACCAAGGCGGGTATTAGTGACAATGTCTAGGCCATTTTGGCTAAGTAACTCAATTTCTTTATCAAGAATATCTTTAGGTAAGCGATACTCAGGAATGCCATAGCGCAGCCAGCCACCCGCTTTGGGCATAGACTCAAAAATGCGCACCTGATGGCCTTGGTTTGATAAAAAGTAACCGGCGCTTAAACCAGCAGGGCCACTACCAATAATGGCGACTTTTTTACCAGTAGCTGGCAGCTTTTCAATTTGATAGCTGTGCTCATCGGCAAGGTCTAAATCGGCGGCGTGGCGCTTTAATTGTCTAATAGCCACTGGCTCATCAACCAAGCCTCGGCGACATTCGGCTTCACAAAAGGCCGGGCAAACACGGCCAATAGACAGCGGCAAAGGTAAGGTTTGCTTAATGACTTTTACCGCTTCGGTGTGATTACCTTGGGCGATATGAAACAGGTAACTTTGAATATCCACCCCTGCAGGGCAGGCTTGCTGACAGGGCGCTTCACAGTCAGCAAAGTGATCAGACAAAATAGTGTTTAACGCTGCTTGGCGTAACTTGCTTAACTCAGCGGTTTGAGTGGTAATGTGCATGTCACTGGCAACAGGGGTTTCACAGGCTTTTACTTTGCGGCAGCTGCCATCGTGATTTTTGATATCAACCACACAAAGATTACAGGCTTGTTTGCCATGACTGTGTTTACCATCGCTGTGCTGGGTATTGCCGTTTGCAGGATCGCATAAGCTAGGAATGTTTATCCCGCCATCGCGAGCGGCTTGAAGAATATTTTTATCGGCACTGACAGTTAACGCAATGCCATCTATTTTGAGAGTAATCATCACTAGGCCTTGTAGGGGTTATTACAGGCTAAATTTTCGCCCTTTATTAGCTCTACAAAATATACCTATTTTTAGATGAACAGAATCAAGCTGAGTAAGTGGAATAAGCTTTTGTAACCGCCATCACGCTTGGGTGTGGTTTTGTGACTTAATCTGTTTTGCTCTAGCTTTAAGTGGGATTAGGTCGCAAATTTGGGGTTAAATTGATCTTGGTGCTATTGGTAGTTGATCGCTGCCATATTCGAGTGCTGATAAAAGTTTAAAGCTAAGGGGAGTAACGTGCAGATTTGAAAGAGATTGTTGTAGATGTGCTGAATAAAAGGCCCGATTATGTCGCAGGTTAACGTTTTTTTAGCAATTAATTCTAAGCCGGTTACATTACCAGTCAGCGGCTTGATGAACCATTTTTAGCTATGGTAATGCCATGGGTTTGGGCTATTTGCTGACATTTTTAGCCAATAACACAGCTTGTGGTTCAGCTTGCTGATGGGCGGTTTTTTCCTGGTTATCAACAATTCCACTAATGTTTGTTAATAATCGCCTCTGAGCGCTAGGTTTAGTCGCAGTCATGGGGTAAAATGCGCGGTTAATTGTATTGTTTACCGCTAAATTAAGTAGAAAATTCATGTTTGAAGTAAATCCAGTTAAATTCAAAATCAAGGAACTCGCTGACCGCACCGAACTTCTTCGGGGGTATCTTTGACTACGCTGCCAAAAGTGAGCGTTTAGAAGAAGTCAGTAGAGAGCTCGAAAGTGCGGAAGTTTGGAATGATCCAGATAATGCCCAAGCCCTAGGTAAAGAGCGCAGCGCCTTAGAAGCCGTCGTGAAAACGATCGACGATATGGATAGCGGCCTTGAAGATATTGAAGGACTGGTTGAACTTGCCATCGAAGAAGATGATGAAGAAACCTTTAACGATGCCAGCACAGAATTAGATGATCTTGAGAAACGTTTGGAAGAACTTGAATTCCGCCGTATGTTCTCGGGCCCACATGATGCTGCAGACTGCTACTTAGACATTCAATCAGGTTCTGGTGGTACCGAGGCACAAGATTGGGCCAATATGGTACTGCGTATGTATTTACGTTGGGGTGAAGCCCACGATTACAAACCTGAACTAATGGAAGTCACCGACGGCGATGTCGCTGGTATTAAAGGCGCAACCATCAAGTTTAATGGTGAATATGCCTTTGGTTCGCTGCGTACAGAAACCGGTGTTCACCGTTTAGTGCGTAAGTCACCGTTTGATTCGTCAGGTAAGCGTCATACTTCTTTCTGTTCGGTATTCGTTTACCCAGAAATTGACGATTCAATTGAGATTGATATCAATCCATCTGATTTACGTATTGATACCTACCGCGCCTCAGGTGCAGGTGGTCAGCACGTCAACAAAACCGAATCAGCAATACGTATTACCCATTTACCCACTAATACTGTGGTGCAGTGTCAAAATGACCGTTCGCAACATAAGAACCGTGACGCTGCAATGAAACAATTAAAAGCGAAACTGTACGAGTTAGAAATGCTCAAACAGAACGCTGATAAGCAAGCCGCGGAAGATGCCAAATCAGATATTGGTTGGGGCAGCCAAATCCGTTCATACGTGCTTGATGATGCCCGTATTAAAGATTTACGTACCGGTGTTGAAAACCGAAATACCCAAAGCGTCTTAGATGGCGACTTGGACAAGTTTATTGAAGCTAGCCTTAAATCTGGCCTTTAACGAGAGAAGAAGATGACTGAACAAACCCAAGACGAAAACAAGTTAATTGCAGAACGTCGCGCGAAACTAGATCACATCCGCGAAAACTGCCCTGCAAATGGTCACCCAAATAACTTCGATCGCAAACACAAAGCTGCCGATATTCAAGCTGAATATGGTCACTTCACTAAAGAAGAGCTTGAAGGCATGGACGTTAACCGTTCAATTGCTGGGCGTATTATGGCTAAACGTGGCCCATTCTTGGTAATCCAAGATGTATCTGGTCGCATTCAAGCCTACGCGGGTAAAGATGTTCAAAAAGATCTTAAAGCCACATTCCAAGGTTTAGACATTGGTGACATCATCGGTGTGACCGGTAAGTTACACCTTTCTGGTAAAGGCGATTTATATGTGAACATGGAGCAGTACCAATTGCTCACTAAAGCATTGCGTCCACTGCCTGAAAAGTTCCACGGTTTATCAGACCAAGAAACGCGTTACCGTCAACGTTACGTTGACTTAATCGTTAACGAAGAGTCACGTAATGCATTTATTATGCGTTCTAAAGTGGTTTCAGCTATCCGTAACTTCATGATCAAAAAAGAGTTCATGGAAGTTGAAACCCCAATGATGCACAGCATTCCTGGTGGCGCTAGCGCGCGTCCTTTTGAAACGCACCACAATGCACTTGATATGGCGATGTACTTGCGTATCGCACCAGAGCTATACCTTAAGCGTCTAGTGGTTGGTGGTTTTGAGCGAGTATTTGAAGTTAACCGTAACTTCCGTAACGAAGGCTTATCGCCTCGTCATAACCCAGAATTCACTATGATGGAATTCTATATGGCGTACGCTGATTACAAAGATCTAATGGATCTTACTGAAGAAATGCTAAGTTCGATCGCTACTGAGCTTTGTGGTTCTACCAAGCTACCATACGGTGAGCATACCGTTGATTTTGGTGGCCCATATGCACGTTTAAGCATGTTAGACGCTATCAAAAAATACAACCCTGACAACGCAACCATTCAGTCTATGACTTACGAAGAAGTTAAAGACGTTGAGTTCATGCGTGACTTGGCTAAGAGCCTTGGCATGACAATCGAGAAGTTCTGGACTTGTGGTCAACTACTTGAAGAAATCTTTGGTGAAACCGCTGAGCCTCAGTTAATGCAACCTACGTTCATTACTGGTTACCCAGCTGACATTTCACCACTTGCACGTCGTAACGACGACAACCATTTCATCACCGACCGTTTCGAGTTCTTCATTGGCGGCCGTGAAGTGGCTAACGGTTTCTCTGAGCTTAACGATGCACAAGATCAAGACAATCGCTTTAAAGCACAAGTTGATGCTAAAGATGCCGGTGACGATGAAGCGATGTTCTACGATGCCGATTATATTCGCGCACTAGAGCACGGTTTACCACCAACTGCAGGTCAAGGTATTGGTATCGATCGTTTAGTGATGTTATTCACTAACACACACACTATTCGTGACGTGATCTTGTTCCCAGCGATGCGCCCACAAGGGTAATTGTTGGTTAAGCCGTTGGCTTAATAATCACTATTAAAAAACCAGTCTACTTGGAAAAGTGGCTGGTTTTTTTGTGGGTGACTTTGCTAGGTTATTATCAATAAAAGTCATTTTATTAGGTTAGTTAATAAGTAGATCAAAGTCGTGGCGCTTCGCCCACACCCGACGAAAGGGAAACAACAGCATTTCCCTTCTCGACATCCCTTGCCGCTCCGACGAAGTGTTGACCCTCATGCTATAGAGCGAATTTGCTATCGCCTCAGATTCGCCATCGCTTGTACACGGATGTACTGATGTCACGATGGCAGGGATGCCAAGGAGTGACCATGGCTCAACTGAGGCTATGTCGGCGTCGATGGGCAGGAAGCCTGAATGCTGTGAAGTGCATGGATGCACGAGAGCAGCCTGCCTCCATCACGCAAATTAGCTCAACGCATTCGGACACTTCCAACGGAGATTATTGTGCCTGCAGGTTCGTTTGGCTTAACTAGGTTAAAATTAGAAACAATATAGCTTTTGGTGTTTTTGCTCTTATCTGAATGTTCAATTTGAATTGAGGTAAGCAAAAAAATTACGTGAGTCCAGACATGGATGTCTGGCTAGCTTTCGAGGGGAAGGGACGCCCCATCGAATGCGTTAGTGATTTTTGAAGATTACCGAAGCAGCCTACAAACGAAGTTAAAAGCTGGATGATTCTCCGTTGGAAATTTTGCTGTTTAAATTTCGCCGGAGCGGCGAGGGTGATGCAAGAGGGAGTTGCCGTCCACTCCCTTTTGCTCGGGTGTGGGTGGAAAACCCACGACGTTAATCCAAACGAAGTTTGGAAATACAGTGACTCAAATTAATCGAAATCAATAGAGCCATCCATGACGTTAATCCAAACGAAGTTTGGAAACAAAATGAACCAGATTAGTTTTCAGAATAACTAATCCGATAAACCGCATTAGCGGCATCATCTGATACCAGCAGCGAACCATCTGCCATGGTGAGCACCGCTACGGGTCTGCCCCAACTTTGTTCACCTTGCAGCCAGCCTGTGGCAAAGGGTTGGTAATCACTTACTTTATTGCCGTCCAAGGTCACTTGCATGATGCGATAGCCGACCTTGCTGCTGCGATTCCATGAACCATGTTGGGCGATAAAAATACGGCCTTTATATTCAGCAGGAAACTGCTCGCCTTGGTAAAACTCCATCCCTAATGCTGCCACATGGGCGCCGAGATTTAGTGCTGGTGGCGTATTAAGTTTGGCTTTTTCAGCATCAAAAAACTCTGGGTCGTTATTGTCAGCGTTATGCACATAAGGGAAACCAAAGTGCTGGCCAATTTCAGTGACATGGTTAAGCTCATCATCCGGTAAATCATCGCCCATCATGTCGCGGCCATTATCGGTAAACCATAACTCACCGGTTTCAGGGTGAAAGTCAAAACCGACACTGTTACGCACACCTTTGGCGACGATAGTGGTTTGTTTAGTCTCTACATCGAGCTTTAAAATCGATGCAAAAGGCAGTTCGCTTTCGCAGACATTACAGGGCGCACCCACTGGGATATATAATTTGCCATCTGGGCCAAATTTGATGAACTTCCAGCCGTGATGCGCTTTATTGGGCAACTTATCGTAAACCAGCTCAGGTTTTGGCACATTAGGTAAGTGTTTTTCGATATCACTATAGCGCCAGATTTTATCCACTTCAGCCACATACAAACTGCCATCATGAAAAGCGATGCCTGATGGCATAAATAAGTCCTTGGCTAATACAATTTGTTTGTCAGCTTTCATGTCATTATTGCTATCAATTAGCGCATAGAGGTTGCCCGCGCGGCGGCTACCGACAAACAAGGTGCCGTTATCGCCTAACGCCATTTGACGGGCGTTTTCGACATTATCGGCATACACCTCGATAGTAAAATTGGGTGGTAGCTTAATCTTTTCTATCGGCAGCGCATTTACGCTAAGGGATACCAGCATCGCTGATGATATGGCCGCAGTGTGTTTTAGCTGCTGCCCTAAGAATAGGGGAATGGATTTGATCACAAACATGTCCTTGTTAGTTTTTTATTGATTATGCCGTGGCGACTAATGCTGAGTGGTTATCATACTTGCTAATGCACTTGAGTTGAAACGACAGCTTAACCTCAGTTGGATGTGCTGCTTGTTGGGGCTATTTCCCCGTTTTGCGCGGCAATTTATCATTGTAATTGCCGCTATATTTTTTGCTGTAGCAAAGTCAGCGTTTAAGTTTAGCACCTATCAAAAAAAGCCCTTTTCAGGCACAATAGCGCCAAATTATTGCTATTGATATTAAGGGCTCACAATGACGCAACTGACAATTACTACGCCGGACGATTGGCACTTACATTTCCGTGATGGAGATATGCTAGCTGAAACCGTACCTGCCACTGCGCGTTTATTCCAACGTGCGATTGTGATGCCTAACCTAGTACCGCCTGTTACCGATGCAGCTATGGTGTCAGCTTACCGTGAGCGCATTTTAGCGGCGCGTCCTGCTGGTAGCAGTTTTGAGCCGTTAATGACCTTGTTTTTAACCAATAACACCAGCGCTCAAGACATTATTGATGCCAAAGCGGCGGGCGTAGTGGCAGCGAAATTATATCCAGCTGGCGCAACCACTAACTCTGATGCTGCAGTAAAAGCATTAGATGCATTATTTCCTATCTTTGAAGTGATGGCCGAACAAGGCATGTTATTGCTAGTTCATGGTGAAGTGACTGAATCACACATTGATATTTTTGACCGCGAAAAAATCTTTATCGATCGTTATATGGCGCGCATTGTTGAAGCTATGCCAAATCTTAAAGTGGTGTTTGAGCATATTACCACTAAAGATGCGGCTGAGTTTGTCGCGAGCGCCCCAAACAATATTGCCGCAACCATTACCCCGCAGCATTTATTGCTAAACCGTAATGACTTATTAGTTGGCGGCGTACGCCCACATAACTTCTGCTTACCAGTACTTAAGCGCAATATTCATCAGCAAGCATTGCAAGCGGCTGTTGCAACGGGTTCAAGTAAGTTCTTTTTAGGTACAGATTCTGCGCCCCATGAAAAGCACCGTAAAGAATCAGCCTGTGGTTGTGCGGGTTGTTACAGCGCATGGTCTGCACTAGAGCTTTATGCCCAAGTATTTGATGACTTAGGTGCGTTAGATAAGTTAGAAGGTTTTGCCAGCTTACATGGTGCCGACTTTTATGGCTTGCCGCGCAATACTGGTACAGTGACATTAGTTAAAGAACAGTGGGTTGTTCCTGAGCAAATTATCTTGCCAAATCAGAATCCAATCGTGCCATTCTTTGCCGGCGAAACGGTTAACTGGAAAGTGAAAACCGCTTAATGCTTTTTTTCTTTTTCAATAAAAAAAACCAGCAGAAATGCTGGTTTTTTTATGTCACATATTATTTTATAGGTCAGTTAAATGTTGCAGCAGTCGATCTGTGAAACTACTACTGTTTTCAAATGTGATTGATAGTCCTGAATCAGTCACATTCTCAGGAGTGGCTGACATGATTTCAACTTCATTCAATGTGTTGCTGTCTAGCAAGTAGTGGCTAGTAAATGTGTACATTTCTTGTTCTGAGACCACCGTTTTTTGCTCAAGTGATATTAAATCGGCGCCGTTTGGTGCTTCTGATTTAGTCCATTGGTACTCTTCGCTAATATTTCCTGCACCATCATGAATAGCAATAGTCTGCTCATCTTCATCTATGAGGGTGTAATCTGGATAATCACTTTCAAAGAAGGTTTCGGCTATGTTTGTAGTTGTGAGTTGTTGTGGAGATGAGCTTTCAGGTAACTCATAAGATTCACCGCCATCTTGATTTCGGCACATGACATCAGCTTGCAGCGACATCTGCATTTTATAAACTGCACTTGGCCATTCAACATCATCTAAGTTTAATAAACTAGGGCTCGCAGCTAATAGGGTTTGCCACTTGGTGTCTTCAGTTAAGAGTTTTTCAAAGTTAATTGTTAAAGCTACTTCAGTGCCTTCGTAGTAGGTGTGGTAATTATTACCTTCAACATAGGGTTCTGGAGGGGTGTAGTTGTCCGGTACTTCACTTGCTGATAACCAAGTTTGAGTTGTTGAGTTCCAGCATTCTGTTGCTTGACCATCTTCATCGGTATCAGGATTAAATCGAAAAAGAACGCCATTGCCATAGACCCCAATTAGATTTTTATGGGTATCTTCGTGAAGTAGAGTAAATACGAAATCATCATTGATTACGGGAGTGACGACAAAGGTATTAACAAATCCTGACTCATTAATAATGTTGTTAAAAATAACAGCCCAATCAGCTTGAGATAACAAGCTACTATCAATAGGGGCTTCAACATAGCCTAATGCAATTAGTGAGTTATTAATATTTGTACGTGCGGCGTCAGAATCAAGGCTAATAAATTCATCTAAAGATAAGTTACTATTTCTCCATAGTGTTGTGACTGCTTCAATCGTATTAGCTAAGACTTTTTCATTTACGAGAATATCTGTCACTTGGCCTGAAATTAATCGCTCAATGTAGGGTAAAAATGCTTCAACTACTAAGATGCGTTCGGATATTGAAGTTGCAGCATCAATATTAAAAACAGTGTCTACATCTTGTTGGTACAAGGTGGCAAGTAAGCTTTTTAATTCTCGTGTTAACGTACTCACTTCTTGTTGGGATAACTGTGCTTTAATCATTGCTAAAATTCGAGTTAACTCGGTATGAGTGGCACTGTTTATCGCTCCATTATGCTCTGAAGTCGCGAGCAGTTGTCCTTCACCTTGTGAATTAACCACAGTGTTTATTGCTAGAGGTGGTTGCTGCTCTGTTATCGCTAATGGATCAACGTTAGCTAAAGCTGTTGCTGAAGATGCGGCGGTCCAGTTAGCGAGTAAGTAGTAATTTGGTGTTTCAACTTCGCTGGTCCAATCTATTTGGTAGTTACCATCAGTGTCTGTTGTCGAGGTAGGTTCGCCGCTATCGCAACTTAAGTTTTGATTTAAATCAACACAAACATTAGCACCAACAAGCGCTCCTTGATAAACCGCTAATCCAGATACTTGGTGATCGTATTCTGTCGCTGCTGGCGGTGTTGTCGTCTCAGGTGGTGTAGTGGTAGCTGGAGGGGTTGTGGTTTCCGGAGGTGTAATTTCTTCGCTCTTATCGCTGTCTGAAGAACCACCACAACCAGTTAAAATTAATGTAAGTGCTGACGCAACAATTGTTTTGCGCCAATGACGATTAAAATCCATTTAAAAACTCCATATCCATTTGTGACTATCTTTTTTGATAGCTTGTAGTGATCGCTTGTTGTAATCATTGCAGGTGTTTGTTCAATCTGATTGCGAGTGCAACCTGCTAGATTAACTCGCATTGAGATCATGGCGGTTATTATTTTTTTTACAATTATCCAAAGGGGTGTATTTAGGCTTTACCCCATCCTTTTTGATGTGTTTTAAGCGTGTTTATCAGCTAACGTTTTACAGAGAAAGGTGTTAATTAAAAATCCAATAGTCATCATTATTGACAGGCCAGATGTTGGTATTACTTAAATTAACTTAGCAATTTAGAAGCACATTGCAAAAACCTAGTGATACCGAATAAAAAAGGCATTGAGTGAATACTCAATGCCTTTTATTTTAAACGCTAATAGAATTATTGATTTTCTTCAGCGTAGTACTTGCTGTTAATTAAGCCTTTAACAATAGAGTTAAACTTCTTCATTGGCATAAGTGAGTTGGTACGCAGTGCTGAGCTCTGAGCTGCTGCTTCAACTTCTTCTGGAATTTCAATAGAAGGTGAATCAACCCATTCGTTATGCGCCGTCAGTACCAGTTCACCATCAGTCATTTTTTCAATACTGGCTACATGCCACCATCGGGTAATATTTTCAGTTGGCGGTGTGAATAAATGTTGCTCATTCTCAAAGATAACTTCTACTCGAGTGCTGGCAGGATCGATTTCAGGGCTACCAGAAAAATTGTACACATAATAATCGTAGGTGCCTTCTACAGGGAATTCTGGAATAGAGATAACTTCAGGGCCAAAACTAGTTACATCATCAACGTCTAAGTCGATGATAGTTTCTTCGATTACTACGCTCGGATTGTAGAAATAGACATGATTTTGATTGCCATCGACATCAGTTATATAAAGGTGAGAATCTAAATCCCGTGGCGCCTCGCCCCAGTTTAAGGTTATTTTAGTTAACGCCTCTGATAACACTAGACATGAAGCTAATGTTAAATCCGAATCGGTAGAGTCGATAATTGAAGTGCGACTTTGAAACCCAATGGTAGCGCCAAGTAGGATAGTTGAATTCATTCTAACCGGTAGGCTAAATGTTCCGTCATCTTCAGAATAAGTCAGTGAACGACCTAAATAATCACGACCATCAGATATAACTCTGGCACCAGCTAATCGATTTCCTTCGGCATCTTCAACACAACCATTTATCATGACGGTTTCATAGATTCTATCGGCATTCCAGGTGGTAAAGTGGCTAACATTTCCAGCGTAGTATTGTGCACCATTGTCGGTGATGAGCGTAGCTTCACCTTCTTCAATCCATAAGCCTGATACTTCATCAAAATAGTAAAGCGGGATAGTCGCTGGAGGATTAAATCCTACAACAGGGATCTGAATTTCAGCGGTTTTTCCCTCAGCCAACTGTAATGGATTACCTGATTCATCTTCGAAGCTAACAGTAATTGCACCAAATGATTCAATTGGTGCAATTTCACCCGTTTCTGTGGTTGTTAACATATCGCCAGGCATCATTTCAATATCAATGGCGGGGTTGATGACGGTAAGCTCTGCAACAACCGCAGTTGCCGCTAGGTTTCCATCGGCATCCACTAAGCTGTTTTCAGGCAAACTTACTAATAAACTACCTTCAACAGTTAATTCAGTTGCTTGCGTGACGTCAAAGTTAACGGTTGTGTGTACAGGCTGCAGTAATAAATTATGAACTTGAGCAACTTCATTATTTGAAATGCTCAACGCCGCCTCTGAATAACCTGTCGCATCAGCGGTAAAGGTCATTCGTTCAGTTAGCTGAGTATCTTGTACGCTCGCAGAGAAAGCGCCAGATTCATTAGACTCGATACTTTGGATGATTTCATTACCATTTGAAACAGCAATTTGGCTATTTGAAATAGCTTCACCGTTGAAATAGTTAATTGTCATACCATTTAAAGTGATAAAAAACTGCTCTTCAAGTGTAAAGTTAACGATAGCTGGCGCAGCGCTATCTTCACCGCCGTCAGCAATTTGTATCGAAATATCAGTTTTGGTGGTTTCGGTGACAGTAGAGTCGTAGCTGATTAAGCCTGATGCAGAAATCGATAATTCAGCTGGACCGGTAATCATTTCAAAGCTAATGTCATTCTCAATATCGACATCATCAACGTCAGTGACAATAAGTTGATAAGAGAATGCTGAGCCGGCAATGACTGTTTGCTCGTCCACAGATGTAACTGTAGGAGCATCATTAACTGGTGTGACAATAATTTCAAAACTTTGCCCTGAAGCTACAGCATTATCCTCGCCACCATCAGTCACAATTACAGACATTAGCCCGGAGGTTAATATGCCTTCAGTCGGAGTCCAAGTAATAAGTCCTGTGTCAGAGACATTCATACCTTCTGGAGGGTTGGTTAATGAAAAGCCTAAATCAGTGCCGTTATTAGCATCATCAGGATCTGTTACAGTAACTTGGTAACGATATTCAGTATCTTCTGTCGCAGTGATTAGCGCACTTGATGAAATAGAAGGTGCAACATTCTTCTGTGTTGCTTCATCTGAATCAGAAGAACCACAACCCGTTAAAGCTATTGTAAGTGCAGACGCAATAATTGTTTTGCACCAATTACGATTTAAATCCATTTAAAAACTCCATATCCATGTATTAACTATCTGTAGTGATAGCTTGATGATTTTCACTTTATTGCGAGCTTAAATAAACTCGCGCTGCGATCATGGCGGTTATTATTATTTTTGACAATTATCACAAAGGGTGTGCTTGGCTTATCTACACATACTTTAGGATGTGGTATGAGTTTGTTCTCGTTCGATAGGGGCTGCTTTATTAGCGTTAGAGAGCATCTAAGCTAGAAAAATAAATTATCGGTTAGGAAGGATTTTACTTTGATGAGTGTGGGTTTAAATTAAGTGACTTTTAGTCATTTACCATTAAATTTTGCAGCAACCTGATTAAATTACCTTGGGTGTTTCATAGTTCTTGGTATTTTTTGTTTTATTATTGCGCTAGTACAACCATCTCTAGGCTTGTTTCAGAGTTGCTATATCTACCAGCGAATGTATTGCTACGGTTAGCTTGCAGCTGAGCTGCAAACAATAAAAAGCGCCAATATTCTTATATTGGCGCTTTTTATTTCTAGTGCGAGAGTTAAAACGAGTAAGGCGAATGACGCAATTTCAACTCGGCTTAATTAACGCGCGCGATTTGGCTTACGACCGCCGCTTGGCTTACCTTTGCCGCCTTTAGCTTTAGCTTTAGCTTGAGATTTAGTTTGGCCTTTACCGCCACCTTTTGCTTGTCCTTTATGCTTGGTGCTGCGGTTGTGCTGCATAAAGTGCTCTGGGCCTTCAATTTTTTCACGAGCTACGGTTTTAACTTTAGGCTGAGACTTTTTCTTTGGGGCTTTTTTGTCTTCTGATGATGAGTCTTTAATCATCTCAAACAATACATCTAGCTCTTGCTTATCTAAATCACGCCATTCACCGATTGGCAGACCTTTGAGGCTGACATTCATGATTTGCTGACGTTCAAGCTTGGTGACTTCAAAGCCAAAATGTTCACACATTCTACGAATTTGGCGGTTAAGACCTTGAACTAATACGATTTTAAAAGCGTACGGTGATACTTGTTCAACCTTACACTTTTTCGTGACTACCCCTAATATCGGTACCCCAGCGCCCATGCCTTTGATAAAGCTATCGGTAATGGGTTTATTCACCGTGACCACGTATTCTTTATCGTGGTTATTACCCGCGCGGAGGATTTTATTAACTAAGTCACCATTATTGGTTAAAAAGATTAAACCTTGGGAGTCTTTATCTAAACGACCAATAGGGAATATGCGGGTTGAGTGATTGACGAAATCGACGATGTTATCGCGTTCGGTGCCTTCGGTGGTACTGACAATGCCCACGGGTTTATTAAGGGCGATAAAGACTAAATCTTCAGCATCTCTTGGCTCAATATCTTGACCGTTTACTTTTACTTTATCACCAAAGCTAACTTGGTCGCCGACCTGTGCACGCTTACCGTTAATAAACACGTTGCCTTGCTCAATAAAACGGTCGGCATCACGTCTTGAACATATGCCACTTTCACTGATGTATTTATTAAGGCGCATTGATGAATCGGTCACTATGGTTTTCCTGTGAGTAGAGATTAATCTGAAGAAAGGTTAGGTTTAAGCCAGACAGTTTATCAATTTTTGGCAATTTTGCATAAGCATACTCATAAAAGAGCGCGTCGAAATGCAATTAATGGAATGAAAGATGAGAGGGAAGCATGCACTTACAGCTTAGGAATGTATTAGCCACCGATTTAGAACATTTATATCAGTTTCAAGCCGATCCACAGGCTAATGAGATGGCCGATTTTCCGGCGAGAGACCGTAATGCCTTTTTTGAACATTGGCAGAGCAATATTTTGAGTCATGCTGATATAACAGCCAAAGCGATAATTGTTGATAACGATATCGTTGGCAGTGTGGTTTTATGGCAAAGTGAGCAGCAATGGCTATTGGGATATTGGCTTGGGAGAGACTATTGGGGTCAGGGCATCGGTACTAATGCCTTAAGAGTCTTTTTAGCGGAGCAAACTCAAAGGCCAATATTTGCCGAAGTGACCCAAGATAATTTGGGTTCTATTAAAGTGCTTATCAGCAATGGCTTTATTCATGATGCTCAGCTTGATGATGGTCAAACTAATAAAAGCACTGACAATGAGCGAGCCTTATTGCTGTTTCGCCTTGGCTAATAATTAAGTATTAATCCAAGCATTGATTATCCAAGATCACATTGAGGGTTAACAGATAGGGCTAATATGGAGGTCTTTACAACAACCTTGGCGGTGAATAAACGCTGTTGTGAACCGCTAATAGCAGCCCTTAATCGCCGTGGCTAAATTCAGTCAGGTGATTTACCTGACTCATTCAAATAGTATGGAGGTCATTATGATTTCTAACCCTTCTTTAGTCACCCGCACCGCCGTGGGCAAGCTTATCGGTTTAGCCTTTGGGGTATTGTGCTTTTGGATAGTGCCATGGCTTGCCCCAGAAACCAGTTTATTGTTTTTGTGGGGATTACTGCTGTGGTATATCACTTTTGGCGCCATTATTGGGCTTGCTGGGGTATTTGATTATCATCCGGTGTTAAAAATAGCCATGCCTTGGTGGCTAACCGCAACCATAATGGGCGGCTGGATGAATCTGGTGTTTACCTTTGTGGCCTATGATCAAATTCAAGCCTTAATGGTGGCTATATTTGGTCTTGGCGGTGCATTACAATCACCGTTTTGGTTTGTTGCTGATGGATTAATCGCGGGTTGGATTATTGGCTATTTTGCTACCAAGTTTGGTGGTTATGGTCCAAGTACGGCGGGAAGGTAATGAAAGGCTTTTATCGAGCTTAATGGGTTGGTTTGGCTGCCTAACTGAAATTCTTAACTCATGAATTCAGTTTAAGCAGCTAACCTGTATCACTGCTATTAAACAGATTGATCGTATGCTAAAAGCAACCATTGCTTTACTTCATCATTCACATCCGCAATATCTTTTAATTGTATGCGATGGCTACACATTGCACCAAAAGGCCCAGAATCTTCAAGGCAACCTTGAGGTTGTGTGTCTTTGATTTTTAACCCTAGGTCGATACGGGTTTTGGTCGCAGGTTTAATCAGGGCAAATTGTTTTTTCCTAATGATACTCACTGTCGCTTTTTTAGGGGTTATTACTACGTCTTGGCCGAAGCCACTTACGATAGAAATCAGTAAATCGTAGATTGGCGTCAGTGCTTCTTTGCCTTGATATTGTTGGGTAACTAACTCATCAGTAGACTCATCTTTTTGTTTTGATAAGGTCACAATCGTATTGGCAAAGCCATGGGTTACTCCATGTTCGGTTTTTAAATATTTAACTGCCATTCCATGCTTTTCAATATTCTGCTGTGCAAGTATCTCAAGCCACTCTGGTAATGACTTGCCGGTTTTTTCTGGCATGTTCTCAATCATGGTTTGCAGTGCTTTATCCATTTCGGTCTCCAATCGATGGCAAACATCGTTTATGTTTGTACTTATTAAAGGTAGTCATTTGAAACCAATAATGCACTGGTTTTATTTCAATCTTCATAAGCAAGTGTATGGGAGTTATCTACAAATATTGAAAATGAATATTTAGGTAATATCCACGGTTTAAAATAAAGTTAGGCGGTTAGACACATTATCATCATGCCAGATGAGCTTGTAAGGAATAAACTGAAGTCGATATCACTCTTGCTTGCGGATTTACTATGAACCACTTCGCCATATTCGGTCTGGGCGGTGCATTGCAATCGCCATTTTGGTTTGTTGCCGATGGATTAATCGCGGGTTGGATTATTGGCTATTTTGCTACCAAGTTTGGTGGTTATGGACCAAGCACGGCAGGACATTAACATTGTCATGACCTAAGTGTTATTTGGGCGTAGGTATTGATACGACTGTGCTTTCGTCGAGCTGTGCTGTGACTTGCTATGCTACACTTCAACCTTAGGTTGTAATGATAAAGGTCGATAACCAATGAAACTTTCAAAAATAGCATTTCTTATCGCAACGGCTGGATTATTAACGGCCTGTGGCGGAAGCGATAATGATGACTCTACTCCTGTCATTGAAACTGGCACCTTTAATTTAGGGGTATCAGATAACCCTGCTGATGCAGAAAAAGTCACCATCGCATTTAAGCAGGTGGTGTTAAAAAAACTGATGCTGGCAGTATCTCATTTGACGTGTCAGAAGACGGCGAATTAAAGCAAGTCGATTTACTCGAATTTCAAGGCTCAGACGTTGAAACCTTAGTCAGCGGCCAAGAGGTTACTGTCGGTGAGTACCAAATGTGTATTTACATGGAAAACAGTGAAGTGGCCAATGAAGAAAGCTCCTATGTACAAACGATGGACGAAACCATTGCAGGGTTAACCACTAACAGCAATGGCAGTTGTGGCGGGGTTGGCGCTGAAGATGACAATACTGGTCGCTTGTTCTTTAATAAAGCATTCACCATAGCAGCGGGTAACAATAGTTTTGTGGCTGAGTTTAATTTACAAAAAGGCTTACAAGGGCCAAAAGGTAATAAAGACTACTGGACCTTAAAGCCAACATCAGTGCAATTGGTAAATAGTGCAGAAGTTGGCGCCATTAATGGTAGTGTCTCTACTGAGGTGATTGAGCAATGTGAAATGGCAGCTGGGGGCTCAGAGTTTAGCTCGGCAGTGTATTTATACCCTGAAGCCACAGCCCTTGAAAATATGGATGATTTCCGTGATAGCGAAAGTCAGTTCATCATGGTGGCGCCTATTGCAGCAGCCAGAGTTAATCCTGTTTTGGATGCAAACGATGATGTTGTAAGTTATGACTACGAGTTTGGTTTTGTGGTCGCCAATAACTACAGCTTAGGTTATACCTGCGTTGCGCAAAATGATGACCCTGAATTGCCAAATACCCCAGAAGATGATCCGGCTTTTTTCCTCCATGCCGATGAGCAAGAGGTTATTGTGATTAATGGTGAAACCACAGAGCGTAGCTTTTAATTTTAACGGCTATTTTTAACAGCTATTTTAACAGCTAACGTTAAGTTATTAATTCGTTCAAATGCGAATAAACTGAAAGTTGCCGAGTATTCTCTAGGGTCTGTTGATCTTTGCTGGTGGCATTTTGTTCGAGATAAAAACGAATTAAGCGCGGCGAGTGGAGTGCAGCCTAGCAATCTAAGCAAAATTCACTCAACAAAGCGTAATTCGTTTTTAGCCGAATCCTTCGGACAGCGTTTGTTGGCCATTTTTACTTCGTTATCGGCTTATTATGTAGAATAACTTCACTGCAAAGCCTCTGCCTTGTATAAATGGCCAACAATTCGCTGCAAAAACAACCGTGAAAGATCAACAGACCCTAGGCACACAGTAACCAATACTGTGTAGCTTAATCAGAAAGTCGGCATTTTTATTGGATTAGTTTCCACTGCCCTCAATGCTTAATGAGCATGCCCATTACCTGAAAGCGCTTTGCCTTCGGTGTCATAAAACCCAGATGCGCCGTGCTCAACAAACCCCAAAGTTACCATGTTCGTCAAAAACTCATCGCTGTGGTCATCACCAATATCGGCGTAATCGGTCATTTTGTAATGATTAAGCTGTCTGAAAAAAGCAGCGATTTTATTTGCGTCATGGCTGAGTTCAGTGAGTTGCCATTGCTCATGTGTTTGATGTTGTCCTTGGCCTTTTGTCCAACTAAAGCGGCTGATAAGTTGTAGTTCAGGTAACCAAACTAGCTCAATTTTACTGTTTGCAGAGGTTTGAGTGAGCACTTGCTGACGCTCACAGCCTTTGCCTGTTTCGGTGCTAAGTGTTAACTGTGAAATAAGCTTGTCAGAGATAAATTGATAACGATATGACCAGTCGTGTTCAGACTTGCCGTGAACCACTTCGCCTGGTTGGTATTCAATACCGCGTTGATAGCCATCAAAAAAACGGGTGGGTTTGATTTGCTTATTATTGAGCAAAAACCATGATTCAGTGATATCAGTTTGCGGGTATTGATGCGCCACGGTATTGCCTTGGCGCCATAAATTAAGGCTGCTTTTATTCTGGTGTTGGCTGACTGGACTATCAGTGGAGGTGAGTTGATAACTTGCCTGTAAGCTTGACGAGGATAAGTCGCATTGGGCGTAACTTGCAGCGGATAAAGTGATAAGCAGACTTGAAAACATGATTGATAAAGGCAGAGGTAACTTCACGGGAACTCCTATGACATTGCTGATAGTGATGCATGTCGATATAAAAAGGTTAAGGCTAAAATAATCAATTAAACCAAGGCTGCAATTAGGTTGCAGCCTTGGCTTTTAGACTCGTTCGCTTGTAAGCGAACGGTTTAGTTCGCTATTGCTGCGTTCGCTTTGTTGGTTAAGTCGGCGGCAAAGTCCATGATGTGATAAATCACACTCTGTTCATTGGTGCCGTTAACTAACATTGCCCCTGGGCCGTAAGCATAAATACCGACATCTTCACCCGCATGGGTTTCAGAGCTAGTCGGCACTAAAGACTCCTGGTGAAAACCTGTTGAAGCAGTGTCGATATCGGTTAGGTCAAAACGACCTGCAGTAATATCTTCACCGTATCCAGCATCGGCATCGGTTTCAGTGCCGAGGTTTTTATAGCCGCGACCATTGGTGTAACCCAGTGTGGTGTATGGCATGCCATCTGCCGCAGTTGATGGTTCTTCGCTACCAATGCCAACCACTTTACCTAAGATTGGATTACCGCGTTTAGGGTAACCAGCAATGGTAAATACGTGGCCATGATCGGCGGTGACAATGATTAACGTATCTGACATATCGGTCATTTCAACGGCTTTGGCAATCGCATCAGAAAATGCAATTGTGTCCGTTAGGGCGTTGTATGCACTGCCTGCGTGATGGCCGTGGTCGATACGACCAGACTCAACGGTTAAGAAGAAACCTTCATCATTGTTATCAAGGATATCAATGGCTTTAGCGGTCATTTCTGCAACCGATGGCTCGCCCGCAACATCATTAGCGCGGTCAGCTTCATACTGCATATGAGACTCGTTAAATAAGCCCATTACGCGAGTCGTGCTAGCTGCATCAATGGCATCAAAACCTGCTTGATCCATCACATAAACACCGTCTGCATAAGTGGCTTGCCATTCTGCAGTTAAGTCACGACCATCGGTGCGGTCACCTTCAATTGAACTGACGGCATCTGCTGAGTTATAAGCAGCATCTTTAGGTAAAAAGTGACGACGACCGCCGCCCATTACCACGTCGATACCATCAACATCAATACCGCTAATACGCGCTTCTAGGTTGGCTTCGAAGTTGACTAATTGGTCAGCAATATCTTTACAACCACCGGATACCGCATCTTCTGGCATGTCGGAAATATCTTCCCAGTTGCGATCAGCTGACTTTGCGTAGGTCGCCGCTGGCGTTGCATGAGTAATACGCGCCGTTGAGATAACCCCTGTAGATTTACCCGCGATTTCAGCCAGTTCTAATGCGGTAATTAACTCTGTGCCCGCAACAGTGCTACAGTCGCCGCGCTCAACATGTTCATCAACACCTAAGACACCAGCGTCAGATTTAACGCCGCTCATCATTGCAGTCATAGTGCCTGCTGAGTCAGGGGTTTGTGCATCAACGTTGTAGGTTTTAGCTAAGCCTGCAAATGGGAAGGTATCGAATGAAAGGTTATGCTCTTCACCGTTTTTACCTTGCATTTGGCCTTCTAAAATACGCGCTGCTGTCACCGTTGAAATGCCCATGCCGTCACCGACAAATAAAATCACGTTTTTAGCACTGCCACGTAATTCGTTTAAGGCGCTAGCATTAGTTGCCGCAACAGATGGTACTGATGTTTTAGCGCTGCTCGTTGTAGCCATACTTGGCGTTGTGGCAGCAAGCCAATTTTGGCGTGCTGCGGTGATTTCTTGCTGACCTGCTACAAACCAATCGTTGTTAACGCTGGTTAATATGTCGCTGGTGCTAACGGTTGAATTACCAGGAGCACAGACGTATTCAGTGGCTGTGACTTCAGTGCTTTGCAATTCACCATCGCTGTCGGTATCAATACCTGAGTCAATTTGCACGCCGCTGTTAGGACAGTTTGCATCGCCAATGGCTAAAGCTGTTTGCACGATAAGGCTCGTTGAACCATTTGAACCGTTCGAACCATCGGCACCGTTTGAACCATCATCACCGTCTGAACAAGCAGATAGACCCATTACAGCAAGGGCGACTAGGGATAGATTTAAGTTTTTCATGTTCATTCCTGCTTATTGCTGAATTAAGTCGAGAGATTGCTCAATAAGGTGAAATACCACGCTTTGCTCAACAACGCCTTGTACCAGTTGTGCGCCTGGACCTTGTGCATGCAAAGTGATGTCTTCACCTGAGTGGGTTTCTGAGCTCATTGGAATTAAGGCTTCCTGGTGGAAACCAGAAGTCGTTGTATCAATATTGGTTAAGTCTTGACGACCCGCGTTAACGTCTTCGCCGTAAGCTGCGTCAGCATCGGTTTCATCACCTAAATCGTGGAAGCCATTACCGTTGGTGTAACCTAAAGTGGTGTAAGGTAGGCCATCAGATGCTGTTGAAGGTTCAGTGCTACCGATACCAACAACTTTACCTAAGATAGGGTTGCCGCGTTTTGGGTAACCGGCAATGGTGAACACGTGACCGTGGTCAGCGGTAACCAGAATCAGTGTTTCGCTTGGGTCAGTTTTTGCGACCGCTTCTTTAACGGCATCAGACAATGCAATGGCATCGGTTAACGCGTTATAAGCGCTACCTGCGTGATGACCGTGGTCAATACGGCCTGATTCAACCATTAAGAAGAAACCGTTATCGTTATTATCTAGAATATCGATAGCTTTGCTGGTCATTTGTGCAATTGATGGCTCACCTGCTACATCATTGTCACGGTCAGCTTCATACTGCATATGAGATTCGTTAAATAACCCCATCAGCTGCTTGGTGTTTTCGGTATCAATGGCATCAAATCCTGCTTGATCCATTACATAAACACCTTCGCTGTATTTTGCTTGCCACTCAGCGGTTAAATCTCGTGAATCAGTGCGATCGCCTTCAATCTCACTCACGGCATCTGCGCTGTTAAAGCTAGCATCCTTTGGTAAAAAGTGACGACGACCGCCGCCCATAACCACGTCGATACCATCAATATCAACACCTTTAAAACGGGCTTCGACATTGGCTTCAAAATTCACTAGTTGATCGGCAATATCTTTACAGCCGCCAGTTACCGCATCTTCTGGCATGTCTGAGATATCTTCCCAGTTGCGGTCGGCAGATTTTGCATAGGTTGCAGCGGGTGTCGCGTGGGTAATGCGCGCAGTTGAGACAATACCCGTTGCTAAACCTTTAATTTCAGCAAGCTCAAGCGCTGTGACTACTTCGTTACCAGCAACGGTTGAACAGTCGCCGCGCACGATGTCTTCATCAACACCTAATACACCAGCATCACTTTTAAGACCCGACATCATTGCTGTCATGGTGCCTGCAGAATCTGGGGTTTGCGCATCAACGTTGTAGGTTTTGACTAAAGCAGTGTGCGGGAATGTTTCAAAGCTTAAGTAGCCTTCTTCACCAGGGTTTCCTGCCAATTGCCCTTGAAGAATGCGTGATGCCGTTAGGGTAGAAACGCCCATGCCATCACCGACAAAAATGATCACGTTTTTAGCTTTGAATTGATTATTGGTATTCAGTTTTGCATCGATTGCGCTTTGTGCATCAGTAAACCAAGCATTTTCAGTTTGGTATGTCGGTAGCACTTCAGCATTTAGGGCACTTGAAATGACTAAAGCAAGCACACCATATGATGCTTTCCAGGTCTTATTCATTATGTTGTCTATCCTATTGACGAGTTGGGTGGGGTAGGCTGCAATTCGTGGCTCAACCCTTGGAAACTTGAAAAGCATAGAGCGGTTATATGAACAAGGTCTTACGCAAAGTTGATGCTTTTGTGAATGAAATGTTTCGGTTTTGTGTCTCGGCAGTTGTATGCACTAATTAATAGCCTACAAATGACATCATCAAGCTGATGGTAATGACAAAACTCTTCCTATTGAGAAAATAACCAGCATGGTAAACTTTGGGGTATCTGTTTTTAGGAGTGTTTATGTCTTTTTCTTCGTTATCGCTGCAAGCTGAGTTAGTTGAGCATTTAGCCCGTTTAGGTTACGAGCAACCTACACCGATCCAGCAACAAGCAATTCCAGTGGTGCTTGCCGGAAAAGACGTATTAGCTGGGGCGCAAACGGGTACGGGTAAAACCGCAGCCTTTGCATTGCCGATAATACAAAAACTCGTTAATACATCGCCTTGTGAGCATCAAGAACGCACTCGCGCGTTAATATTGGTGCCAACACGTGAGTTGGCCCAACAAGTAAATCAAAGCATTCAAACCTATGCCGAGCACACTCAAATTAGCTCGCTAATGGTGTATGGCGGCGTGAGTATTAAAGCGCAGGCTGATGCCATTAAAGCGGGGGCAGATATTATTGTTGCTACGCCGGGCAGGTTATTAGATCACTTACGTAATCGAGTGATGACATTATCAAACGTCAGCCAGTTGGTATTTGATGAAGCCGACCGCATGTTAGACATGGGCTTTAGAGATGAAATTATCGAGGTATTAAAGCGCCTGCCAAAAGAGCGCCAAACCTTATTGTTTTCAGCAACGTTAGATGAGCGTATTTTTAAGTTCAGTAAGCGACTGCTGCAATCGCCTCAAGTGATTGAAACCAGCGAGCGCAATACGACAGCAGCCAAAATTGTTGAGCGGGTGTATAACCTTGATGCGAATAAAAAAATGCCCGCATTGTGTCACTTGATTAACAAAGAAAGTTGGCAACAAGCGTTAATCTTTAGCCGCACCAAGCAAGGGGCGGATAAAGCAGCTGCGCAAATGAAACAAGCGGGGGTTAATGCTGTGGCATTTCATGCAGATCTTTCGCAAACAATGCGTGAGAGCGTGTTAGCGCAGTTTAAATCGGGTGACATTAAAGCGCTGGTGGCCACCGATGTTGCTGCCAGAGGGCTAGATATTAATGAGCTAAACTATGTGGTGAACATTGAGCTGCCGTTTCAAAACGAAGACTACATTCACCGCATTGGTCGTACAGGCCGCGCTGGCAAAGCAGGCCAAGCCATTACTTTGTTAAGTGTTGATGATGAGCCGCAATTAATAAAACTGGAAGCCTTTTTAGATAGACGTTTACCACAGCAATGGCTGCAAGGGTTTGAGCCCGATTTAACCCAAGTTGCCCCCGTGACCCGTAAAACGAAAAAGGGATCCCTTAAGCAACAAGCCCGCCAAAAAGCCTTAGCGCAGTCTAAAAAACGCCGTTAAGCTGACTTACAGCAGTTGCTAATATCACTAACTGAATAGGAAAGGCTATGTTTAAAGGTATTCATCATGTGGCGATCATTTGTGAAGATTATCCGCGCTCAAAACACTTCTACACTGAGGTTTTAGGCTTTAAGGTGTTGGCAGAAAACTACCGTGAAGATCGCCAATCTTACAAGCTTGATTTACAGCTGGCAGATGGCAGTCAGATTGAGCTGTTTACTATTCCAAACTCGCCTATACGCCCCAGTTATCCTGAGGCTCAAGGACTGCGTCATTTAGCCTTTAAGGTCACCGATATTGATGCGGTCGTGGCGCATTTAACCTCACACAATGTCGATGTCGAGCCTATTCGAATCGATGAATACACTGGCAAGAAGTTCACTTTCTTTAGCGATCCTGATGATTTACCGCTAGAGATTTATCAAGGCTAGTTGCCAACCTAAGTATTTTATTAACTGTAATATTAGTGATAGCTGAAGCTTTTAATTCTAATTTAAGCATGGTTCAGTAGGCTCTGCTGTCCTCAAAAGTGCGCCTCATTTGGAGAAAACCATTCATTATGCAAGCAACAGGTATGCTCTCAGTACTAAAAAAAATTGACCAAAGCAAAACCTTCCAGGGATTTGTTATTTTTGTGATTATTGTGTCGGCATTATCTATTGGTGCTCACACCTATCATTTGCCTACTTGGCTTGAAAACAGCTTATATGTGTTGGATATTGCCATTACAGTGTTCTTTTTGTTTGAGCTCATTATTCGCTACATGGCCAGTGATGGTATTAAGTCCTTCTTCTCCAAGGGCTGGAATATCTTCGACACCATTATTGTGATTGGCAGTTTAGTACCATTGGGTGGCTCCACCATATTACTGGCGCGACTATTACGTATTTTCAGGGTGTTACGACTGGTGTCTATGGTGCCAGAGCTGAGAATGTTGATTAATGCGCTGCTTAAAGCCATTCCACGCATGGGTTACATTGCATTATTAATGTTTGTAATCTTCTATATTTATGGCGCGATTGGTAGCATGTTTTTTGCCCATGTGAATGACTTTTTATGGGGCGATGTGTCTATTGCGATGCTGACATTGTTCCGTATTTCTACGTTCGAGTCATGGACCTCGATCATGTACGAAACCATGGCAGTGTATCCACTAAGTTGGCTGTATTACTTGACGTTTATTTTCTTAACGACTTTTGTGTTTTTAAACATGATGGTGGGCGCAGTGCTAGATGTGATGGGTGAAGAAACTAAAATAATGCGTGAAGAGCAAGAGGTCAACGATGATAAAAACGTTGAGTCAAAAACAGCGGCAACCACGGAAGATATTCAGCAGCTGCACGATAAGATAGATAAGTTAACCGCACTGCTGCAAGCTAAAACGAATACTTAAAACTACAACCAAGGCTTAAGCAGTAATCTAAGCCAAGCTTATGGATAGCCCCTTAAAACAGGCAAGCATTTATGCTTGCCTGTTTTGTTAGCAGCGATAACTGACATTAACCCCCTATTTGCATTAGAATAGCCCCCTGATTATTTTTTAAGTAGAGCAACGGCATGCACGTACATATTCTTGGAATTTGTGGCACTTTTATGGGCGGTTTAGCGTTATTAGCCCGCGGTATGGGACACAAAGTCACCGGTAGTGATGCCAATGTGTATCCACCTATGAGCACCCAGCTTGAACAGCAAGGCATTGAGCTTATTCAAGGCTTCGACCCCGTACAGCTGGGTAAAGAAGGTGAAAATCAGCCAGATTTAGTGGTCATTGGTAATGCTATGAGCCGTGGTAATCCTTGTGTTGAAGCAGTATTAAACCGTGGCATTAAATACACCTCAGGGCCGCAGTTTTTATCAGAATATATCTTGCCAGAACGCTGGGTACTGGCGGTATCAGGCACCCATGGTAAAACCTCAACCTCCAGTATGTTGGCGTGGGTATTAGAATATTGCGGCTATGAGCCGGGCTTTTTAATTGGTGGCGTACCGCAAAACTTTGGCGTGTCAGCCCGTTTAGGTAACTCGCCTTTTTTTGTGGTTGAGGCCGATGAATATGACAGTGCCTTTTTCGATAAACGCTCTAAGTTTGTGCATTACCGCCCGCGTACTTTAGTGGTTAATAATCTTGAGTTTGATCATGCCGACATATTTGCCGATCTGGCTGCTATTCAGCGCCAATTTAATCATGTTATCCGCACGGTTCCCAGTGAAGGTAAAGTCATTTGGCCTGCTGAAGTAGAGGCGGTAAAACAAGTGATTGAATTAGGTTGTTGGAGCGAGCAAGAGCATTTTTATGCCACTGAGCATAGCGCCACAGGCTGGTATGGTAAAACCATTGCTGCAGACGGTCATGAGTTTGAAGTGAAGTTTAATGGCGAGTCCCAAGGCATATTAAACTGGGGCTTAATCGGTCAGCACAATATTGAAAATGCCATAATGGCCATCGCAGCAGCAAGGCATGTTGGCGTAGCGCCAAGTCATGCTATTGAAGCCTTGAGCCAATTTGCGCCGCCAAAACGTCGTTTAGAGCTATTAGATACCGTTAATGGCATTTCGGTTTATGATGACTTTGCGCATCATCCAACGGCCATTGAAACGACTTTACAAGGCCTGCGCGCCAAAGTGGGCGAGGGCGATTTAGCTACAGGTAAATTAATCGTGGTGCTCGAGCCGCGCTCAAACACCATGAAAAGCGGCGTACATAAAGACACTTTAGCAGCATCTATGGCCTTAGCGGATTGCGCCTTTTTGTATCAAGCGGACAATGTCGGCTGGGATTTAAAAGCCAATATGGCTAGCGCCAGTATTCCTGTTGCCGTGTTTACGGATATCGACGCCATTATTGCTCAAGTTAAAGCTCAAGCACAAAGTGGTGATACCGTAGTGATTATGAGTAATGGCGGCTTTCATGGTATCCATCAACAATTGATAAATGCCCTAAAATAACCTTTTAGATAAGGTTAGTTTAGGTTAATAGTCATCAATAAGTCGGTTTTGGCCGTATAAGCGGTAAAGCTTGATTAAAAGAGAACATATGAGTAATTCGAACCACCCGTACGCAAAAAAAGAAAAGGCCATTAGTCTCGCGTGGACTGGCGCTTCTGGTGCGCCCTATGGTTTAAAGTTACTGCAGTGCTTACTGACCGCCGATTACCAAGTGTTTTTGATGATCTCAAGTGCTGCCAGAGTGGTGCTTGCCACTGAAGAAGGTTTGCAACTGAGCGCAAACTCAGAAAAAGCCTGTCAGCAGTTATTAGCCCATTTTAAGATGGATAAAAATGCTGCTGGTGAGCTGGTGGTTTTGGGCAAAGATGAATGGTTTTCGCCACCGGCATCTGGCAGTGCGGCGCCAAAGCAAATGGTGGTTTGCCCCTGCTCAACAGGCACTTTAGCGGCGATTGCCACCGGAATGAGTAATAATTTGTTAGAAAGAGCGGCAGATGTAGTAATAAAAGAGCGCGGTCAATTAATCCTTGTTCCTCGGGAAACTCCTTTTAGTGCCATACACTTAGAGCATATGTTAAGCCTGACTCGCAACGGCGCGACCATCATGCCAGCGGCACCAGGCTTTTATCATTATCCCAAATCGATAGAAGATCTGGTAAACTTCATGGTTTCCCGAATTCTAGATCATTTGGGCATAGAGCACGGGCTGACAAATCGTTGGGGATATGCCAACGACAAGTCCGAAAAAATCGACAATTGAGAGTAATATGAAACACACAACAGAAGTGATGATTTCTGCAGAAGAAATCAGCGAAAAACTGGATATATTAGCTGAAAGGATTAATACCCATTACGCAGACAGCGAACGTTTGCTAATGGTCGGCTTATTGAAAGGGTCTGTGGTTTTTATGGCTGACTTATGTCGCCGTATCAAAGGCCATGTTGAAATCGACTTCATGTCAGTTTCAAGTTATGGCAATGCAATGACAAGCACACGTGACGTGAAGATCCTTAAAGATGTATCATCTGAGATTGCCGGACGTGACGTATTGATTGTTGAAGATTTAATTGATTCAGGTAATACCTTAAATAAAGTACGTGAGATGTTATTACTGCGTGAGCCTAAAAGCTTAGCATTATGTACATTACTCGATAAGCCTGAGCGTCGTGAAGTTAATGTACCAGTCGACTTTATTGGTTTTACCATTCCTGATGAGTTCATCGTCGGCTATGGTATTGACTACGCAGAGCAATATCGTAACTTACCTTACATTGCTAAAGTTGTACCATTAGATTAATCCAATCTGTGGTCGACCAACTCCCGCTATAGGCGGGAGTTTTGTTTTGGGCGTCAGAAAATTTTGCGTGTTAATCATTTACATTAGGTCATTAAGATCATGTAATTAAGACAGTGTAATTAACAGCACGTCATTCGCAATTCATGAACCAGAGGTATCACAATGAGCAACCCCACCAAAGCGTTGGTGATCGAAAACCTGCAAAAAACCTATAAGAGCGGTGTTCAAGCGGTTAAAGGCCTTAGCTTAACCGTAGAGCAGGGCGATTTTTTTGCGCTATTAGGCCCCAATGGTGCGGGTAAATCGACGACTATTGGCGTGATTAGCTCATTAGTGCAAAAGACATCAGGCAGCGTTAAAGTGTTCGATTATGATATCGACAACAACTTAGAGCGCGCCAAAATGTGCATTGGTTTAGTGCCGCAAGAATTTAACTTCAATCAGTTTGAAACCGTGCTGCAAATTGTAGTTAACCAAGCCGGTTACTATGGCGTGACCCGCGCAGTGGCATTGCAGCGTGCACAAAAGTATTTAAGTCAGTTAGATTTATGGGAAAAGCGTGATAGCCAAGCACGAGCGTTATCAGGCGGCATGAAGCGCCGTTTAATGATTGCTCGTGCGTTAATGCATGAGCCACAATTGTTGATCCTTGATGAACCAACAGCAGGGGTAGATATTGAGCTTCGCCGCTCGATGTGGGAGTTCTTAAAGCAAATTAACGCCCAAGGCGTGACCATTATTTTGACCACCCATTACCTTGAAGAAGCTGAAATGCTGTGTCGCAATATCGGCATTATCGATAAAGGCTTATTGGTTGAATGCACCAGCATGAAAAGCCTACTCAGTAAACTGGATGTGGAAACTTTCATTTTAGATTTACGCCGCGATATTGAAGCTGCGCCAAGCCTAAATAATATGAGTTGCCGTTTGGTCGATGGTCATACGCTGGAAGTAGATTTGGCAAAAGCCAACAATCTCAATGATTTGTTCGGCCAATTAAGCCAGTTAAATATTGAAGTGCTATCAATGCGTAACAAGGCGAATCGCCTTGAAGAGCTATTTGTCGAGTTAGTTAAAAAAACTAAGGACTCAAAATAATGAACAAGCTTTATTGGATTGCCTTTAAAAGTATTTTAATTAAAGAAACCAATCGTTTTACCCGTATTTGGGTACAAACCTTAGTGCCGCCAGCCATTACCATGACCTTGTACTTTTTGATTTTTGGTAACTTAATTGGCAACCGTATTGGTGAAATGGGCGGCGTATCGTACATGGAGTTTATCGCACCAGGTTTAATCATGATGTCGGTTATCACCAACTCCTATTCTAATGTGGCCTCGTCCTTTTTTAGTGCCAAAATGCACGGCAGTATTGAAGAGTTAATGGTGGCACCTGTGCCGCATTATGTGATGATTGCCGGTTTTGTTGGCGGCGGCATCGCCCGTGGGTTAAGTGTCGGCTTGATTGTGACCTTGGTGGCAATGTTCTTTGTTAACCTCAGCCTACATCATGTTGGCTTAGTGATTATGACGGTGTTTTTAACCTCGGTGTTATTTGCGTTAGGCGGGTTAATTAACGCGGTATTTGCTAAAAGTTTTGATGACATTAGCATTATCCCCACTTTCATTTTAACGCCACTGACTTATCTTGGTGGGGTGTTTTACTCGCTATCATTACTACCTGATTTTTGGCAAGGCGTGTCAGCGCTAAACCCTGTGGTATATATGATAAACGTGTTCCGCTACGGCTTTTTAGGCTTTGCTGATATCAGTGTGCCGTTATCAATTGCCATTATGGTAGGCTTTTGTGCCTCGCTATGGTTTGTAGCATACTACCTTATTTCACGTGGCATCGGCCTACGTAGCTAGGTTTAGTTAGCTGTTAAGCTAGCTTGGTTACATGTAGCTGAGCAAGATTGTTGAAAGGACTCTAATGAGTCCTTTTTTTGTTATTTGGCTGTCGCTTTAACTAAATCGCGACATAACTATGCTGCAATGGTAATTACTGAGAAAAACTTAATTCTTAGCTGTTAATGGAGGAATATCAGCTGATCATTTGCCATTTTAATCCTTTTCGCTTCCATTCTTAAACTTCTCTCATTCACTTAAGGCTTTACGATTGAGTCATTATTGTTTGGCATTAGCAGACTATTGTCGGGGTTAGTATTGGTTGAAGTGTAATAGTTAAATTCAGCTTTGAGCTATTTATTGTTGAAGCGCTACACATCAGTATTAATAATTCGTCATATGAATAGTTTTAAAAATACTAATAAAGGGGCTTAGCCTTTTTATATTATTCTTGGATATTACTTTTAATTTGAGTTGATATTAAATCTACTTATAGCTTCATTTAATCTAGTAACGTTATTTATTTAGCCGCTATTTGGGCAACCCCCTCGAATACTCTTCCTCTGTCAACCTGTCAACTTGGCATGTTGATTTGTTGTTTTGTTGATCTAGATCAAAAAAGTGTGTTTTTTATACACAAGCTCAAAACTATAGACTACCGTTAATTATACAGGCTAGTTTAAATCTAAAGGCATAGTTATGTTGAGTTTTAACATAGGTGTGAATAAAAACTAGGGTTTGATTGGCCTTCCGAAAATGATTCAAAAAATTTATTAAATGAACAAGAGAACTGCCCAGTTCTCTTGGGGATTCCGTGCTTTTAAATTCAATTAATTATTTTATAAATAGGCCTTTTTATGTCAAATGATAACCTGTCTAATAATCCTGAAAATGATGCTCTTAATGATGCTGTTGAACAAGTAAACACAGAAGACTCGACGGTTTCATCATCTAAGGCTGAGAATAATCAATCAACAGTCACCAATACTGTTGCGACTGCGACATCATCGGTAGACATACAAACGGCAGAAGAAAGCTTGGCTCCTTCAGGCGGCTCAGAATCATCAACAGATGACTCTCAAACTGATGATGCAGAGGCCGCCAATGCCGAGGCTTCTTCTGCAGCCCCTAGTTCAACAGATTCTCAATCATCAGCTGTTGAAAGCTCAACCTCAGATGCTGATACGGAAGCAGCTAGTAGCTCTGCGGCCGAAGGGGCAGCTAATGCAGCCCCTGAAGAGGCTGTATCTTCAGGCGCCCAAAGTATCGGTGGGGCTGAAGGTGCTTCAACTAGTTCAGGTGCGCCATCTTCGTCAGCAACTGCGTCTGCAGCAACACCATCAAGTGCAAATAGCGAAACTGAAATATCTGATGGCGCCTCATCAACAGATGCAAGCACTGCGACCAACAGTGAGACTTTTGAGGTAAATGTTTCAAGTGATAACAATGCTGATGGTCAGATAGACGCTGATGATCTACCTACCACAGATACGACTACTGACTCGATGAGTTTTAATGTCGATGTGACCGCGGTAAATGATGCTGCCGAGGTAGAAGACCAAGCTTTCTCAATGAATGAAGACGGCGTAAT
>NZ_JBFRKH010000013.1:6625-44582 GCF_041469265.1 Shewanella sp. 10N.286.51.B2 | reverse complement strand
ATTTTAAGGGAGGGTTACAGAACCACATCAAAATTTGGATAAATCCTTCAGTCATGCTGGTTAGTAGGTTCACTCTAGTTGATTAATTGTACTTAGCTTGGTTAATTAGTTTTGTATGCTTTTATTTTAACTACAACTTGATGATGAGCCATAAATTACAAAAACCACTACATATTTATGCTAAATAGAGCATCTGCACAATTTTGGTGAATATAGCTGTTCTTATTTCTGATATCTCTTTTTATATAGATCTTGTCATGACCTTATCATTTTCCTGATAAAGTAATCAAAAATGAAGATTCTTCATTATATGTGAACTATTTTTATCGAATTATCACCAAGGTGGGCTTAATCTTATTAATTTTGGTCTGACCAATTTACAAGGTGTTGGATTAATTGTTATAGATTGGTTATATTTTTCGTCGATAAAAAATCACAGGGTAGTTTAATCGCTGAACTGGTGGATTTTAATGGAATAAAAACAGCTTATGCTGAATGAATAATTATTCCTTTTGTTGATGCCGCATCGTTTTGGTGCAATTTATTCAGCAGACGTTATTGACGTGTAAACATTGGAACTGATCCTGTGGGCAATTTTTAATTGCACATAATGACAAGAGAGGGTTTATGACATCATCAATATCCGAGCAATTATTGGATGCCTTGGGCATGATGATAATGGGGATGAGCTTAGTTTTTATATTTTTAAGCATATTAATTATCGGCATTAATCTTGTAGCTAGATTATGTCAGTCAGACATTCAGCCTGTTGTTGCTAATGCGCCTACACCTGTACCCGCAGCTGCGACATCAATTGATCCTAAGTTAATAGCAGCTATCACTTCTGCTATTCACCAGTATCGTGCCAAAGATTAAATCGTTTAGGAGTTATCATGAGCAAGCCTTTAGCGTTAACAGATGTAGTATTACGAGACGCCCATCAATCTATTTTAGCCACGCGCTTACGTTTAGACGATATGTTACCTATTGCACCTTTACTGGATAAAATTGGTTTTTGGTCTTTAGAGTCTTGGGGCGGTGCTACGTTTGATTCTTGTATTCGTTATTTAGGCGAAGACCCTTGGGATCGTATCAGAGAGCTGAAAAAGGCGATGCCAAATACACCACAGCAAATGCTATTGCGTGGTCAGAATTTATTAGGCTATCGTCATTACGCCGATGATGTGGTGACCCGCTTTGTTGAGCGTGCCCATACCAATGGTGTTGATGTTTTCAGAATTTTCGATGCCATGAATGATGTGCGTAACTTAGAAACTGCGGTTAAAGCAGTTAAGCAAGTCGGCGGTCATGCACAAGGTACGATTTCATTTACTAGCAGCCCAGTTCATAACGTAGATACTTGGGTTGATATGGCTAAAAACCTTGAAGACATGGGCTGTGACTCACTGTGCATCAAGGATATGGCAGGCTTACTTAAGCCAATGCAAGCTTATGATCTTATCAGCCGTTTAAAATCTCAAACTGACTTAACCGTTTCTATGCATTGTCATGCTACAACGGGTTTAAGTACTGCAACCTATCAAAAAGCCATTGAGGCTGGTGTTGATATTCTTGATACCGCGATTTCAACCATGAGCCAAACCTATGGCCATTCAGCTACTGAAACATTAGTTGCTATGGCAGAAGACTCGGGCCGCGCCACGGGTTACGACATGGCAGCATTAGAAGAAATTGCCGCTTACTTTAGAGAAGTACGTAAGAAATATGCCCGTTTTGAAGGGGCGCTTAAAGGCATTGATTCACGTATTCTTCGTGCACAAGTGCCAGGTGGCATGTTAACTAACATGGAAAACCAGCTCAAAGAGCAGGGCGCTGCAGATAAAATGGATGAGGTGTTAGAAGAGATCCCTCGTGTGCGTGAAGATCTTGGCTTTTTGCCATTGGTTACACCAACCTCGCAAATTGTCGGCACCCAGTCAGTGATTAATGTCTTAATGGGCGAGCGTTATAAAACCTTAGCTAAAGAAACCGAAGGTGTACTGAAAGGCGAATACGGTGCAACGCCGGCTCCGGTTAATGCCGAGCTGCAAGCACGGGTATTAAATGGCGCAGAGGCTATTACTTGTCGCCCTGCAGATTTAATTGAACCTGAATTAGATAAGCTTCGCAGCGAGCTTGCTGACATCGCTAAGAAAGACGGTATTACATTAGCCGCAGAAACTGATGATGATGTAATGACCTATGCCCTATTTAATCAAATTGGTCTTAAGTTCCTGACTAATCGCGGTAACCCTGATGCCTTTGAGCCAGTGCCAAGTGCTGATGATATGGCCGTGCCTGCGGCTAAAGCTGAAAAAGGCGCTGAAACCTACACTGTTAATGTGCAAGGACAAAGCTTTGTGGTTGAGGTAAGCGAAGGAGGCGATATCAGCCAGATCGTGCCGACATCAGCAGCACCTGCTGCCGTTGCTCCAACTGTTGCTGCTGCACCTGTGAGCGATGAAGTGAAAGCCACCATGAATGCACCGCTGTCGGGTAATATTTTTAAAGTATTGGTAAACGATGGCGATCACGTCAATGAAGGTGATGTGGTGTTAATCCTTGAAGCAATGAAAATGGAAACTGAAGTGCGCGCAGCAATAACAGGTTTCATCAAAAATATTTCAGTTAAGCAAGGTGATGCCGTTTCGGTTGGTTCACCATTGTTAGCATTAGCGTAGGAGATAGCATGGAAGGATTACTGGCCTTTTGGTCTGAGACAGGCATTGCTAACTTCGCACTTGATCAATTATTTATGATGGCAATAGGCGGTTTATTACTGTATCTCGCAATAGCAAAAGGCTTCGAGCCATTACTATTATTGCCTATTGGGTTTGGTGCCATACTGGCGAATATTCCAAATGCGGGTTTCACTGAAGAAGGCGGCTTACTTTGGTACGCCTACCATGTGGGCATTGAGACCGGCATATTTCCATTACTGATTTTCATGGGCGTGGGGGCATTAACCGATTTTGGTGCATTAATCGCTAACCCAAAAACCTTATTGTTGGGCGCTGCAGCCCAATTCGGGATATTTGCGACTTTATTAGGTGCAATTGCTCTTAATGTGGTGCCGGGTTTTGAGTTCAGCATGACTGACGCCGCAGCCATTGCGATTATTGGTGGTGCAGATGGTCCAACTGCGATTTTCTTAGCCTCAAAACTAGCCCCTGATTTATTAGGTGCGATTGCTGTTGCAGCTTATTCATACATGGCATTAGTGCCGTTAATTCAGCCGCCAATTATGCGTCTATTAACCAATGAGTCAGAGCGTAGCATCAAAATGGAGCAGCTACGTGAAGTCAGTAAGAAAGAGAAAATTATCTTTCCCTTGATGGTTGTCGGTCTAACGATTTTGTTCCTACCAGCGGCGTCGCCTTTAGTGGGCATGTTCTGTTTAGGTAACTTAATGCGTGAGTCTGGCGTGGTTGATAGACTATCTTCTACCGCGCAAAACGAGCTTATCAATATTGTGACTATCTTTTTAGGTTTAGCTGTAGGCTCTAAATTACAGGCAGAACAGTTCTTACGCATTGAAACCTTGGGTATTCTTATTTTAGGTGCCGTGGCATTTAGTATTGGTACTGCTTCAGGGGTATTAATGGCGAAGTTCATGTCTAAGCTATCTGGTGGCAAAGTTAACCCATTGATTGGCGCAGCAGGAGTTTCTGCAGTGCCGATGGCGGCGCGCGTTGTTAACAAGGTAGGTCTTGAAGCTAATAACCAAAACTTCTTGCTGATGCATGCTATGGGGCCAAACGTGGCTGGTGTATTAGGTAGTGCTGTTGCTGCAGGTGTACTACTTGCGGTATTAGGCTAACCAGAGTTGTTTCAACAAGAGTAACCATCAGCTAATGCGTCTCAATTAGCTTAAGTTAGTGATTCAGATTAGTTACTCGCATTAGTTGCTAAATAAAAGCCACTTAATCACCAGATTAAGTGGCTTTTTTATATCGGTAGCTCAATTTCATTTGCTTATCTATCGGTTTAGTTATCGACACAGCCATGACTTAATCATTTACTCTGCGACTAACACAATCACAATCACAATCACAATCACATACGCAATCACCTACACAGTCAGCAACTAAACCCCAAGTTCCGGTGCTAGTCTAAAGTTAAATGCTGCCCAAAAAAGTGCAACAGTATTTTATCTTGCACCGTTACGGACGCTTAGGGGCAATAGGTTTTTCAGTTGCAAACACATTTAATCATTTATAACAGAGGTTTACATTTATGGCATGGTTACTGAATGGACTATGACAACAATACTCGTCATTGAGACTATTTATTGGTTTAATCTGCAGTTTGTTGAATATTTATGCAGAGCGACAAGATGGAACACATTAACGATAAAGCAAAGGCGCTTTAATTATTCCTTAGGGATAATTAAAGCGCCTTTTTTGTTTTAAGTCATTTTAAACTTAAAAGGGATAAACGATGAACTGGAAAACGTCTTTTAAACAGCTTGCGGTCGCGCTAAGTATTGGTGCAGCGATGCAAGTTAATGTTGCCACTGCAGAAGTAGGCTTTCCTGAAAAAGAAGAGCTGACATTTGGTTTTATTAAACTGACCGATATGGCGCCTATCGCTATCGCTTATGAAAATGGTTATTTCGAAGAAGAAGGCTTATACGTCACCATCGAAGCTCAAGCTAACTGGAAAGTGTTACTGGACGGCGTGATTGATGGCCGCTTAGATGGGGCGCATATGCTAGCAGGTCAGCCTATTGCAGCCACGATTGGTTATGGTACCAAAGCCCATATCATTACGCCTTTTTCAATGGATTTAAATGGTAATGCTATTACTGTATCCAATGATATTTGGGCGCAAATGAAGCCTAACATCGCTAAAAATGCTGATGGTAAACCGGTTCATCCCATTAAAGCAGACTCGCTCAAACCTGTGGTAGATAAATATAACGAGCAAGGTAAGCCCTTTAAAATGGGCATGGTATTTCCAGTCTCTACCCACAACTATGAACTACGTTATTGGTTAGCCGCTGGTGGTATTCACCCCGGTTTTTATGCGCCTCACAAAGGTGATACTTCAGGACAACTTGACGCTGAAGCTTACTTATCTGTTACGCCGCCACCACAAATGCCATCAACCCTTGAAGCTGGCACCATCTATGGCTACTGCGTTGGTGAGCCTTGGAACCAACAAGCGGTATTTAAAGGTATCGGGGTGCCAGTGGTTACCGATTATGAAATTTGGAAAGATAACCCTGAAAAAGTATTTGGTATTACTGCAGAATTTGCTGAAAAGTATCCAAACACCACTATTCGCTTAACTAGAGCATTAATTAAAGCGGCTAAATGGTTAGACGAAAACAACAATGCTAACCGCCCAGCAGCTGTGAAAATCTTATCTCAATCTAACTATGTTGGCGCTGATTACGATGTGATTGCCAATAGCATGACGGGCACCTTTGAATATGAGAAAGGTGATAAGCGCGCGGTGCCTGATTTCAACGTGTTCTTTCGTTATAACGCAACCTACCCATATTACTCAGATGCGATTTGGTACTTAACCCAAATGCGTCGTTGGGGACAGATTTCAGATGATAAGCCTGATACTTGGTACAAAGAGATAGCTGCCAAGGTTTACCGTCCAGATATCTATGCAAAAGCGGCGCAATCGTTAATTGATGATAAAAGTATTGATGCCAAACATTTCCCTGACTTTGCTACTGAAACGGGCTTTAAAAAGCCGCAGCAACATTTTATTGATGACATTGTGTATGACGGTAGTGCACCGAATGCCTATATCAACAAGTTCAGTATCGGATTAAAACAAGGCGACAAACTGTAAGCCTGAGCTTAAGTACTTTATCTCGAGTTTTATGTCGAGTTTGATTCAGATTTTATGCAAGTAAGAGCTATCGAAGTGAGGATAGACCTATGACAACCATTGCAAGATTAGCGCAGAGACTCCCTATGGATAAGTCGGCTGTAACTTCGTTGTTAGCCAAATCAGCGGCAATGAGCAAAGCATTATTATTACCGCTCATCGGTATTACCGTGTTTTTGGTTATTTGGTCAATTACAGCCAATAATATTAATACATCCCTAGGTAAGTTTCCTGGTCCTGTGGCTGTTATAGGTCAGTTCGATGGGCTTTACCAAGAGCATAATGCCGAGCGAGAAAAGGCGGCGGCTTTTTATGAGCGCCAACAAGTTCGCAATAATGCAAGGCTGGCTGCCGATCCCAGTTATCAAGCGAAAACCAGAACGTATACCGGTAAGGAAACCTTCTTCGATCAGATAGTGACCTCACTTATCACGGTTATGTCTGGGTTTATACTAGCCGCCATTATTGCTATCCCCATGGGGATCTGGATGGGGTTAAGTAAAACCGTTAATGCAGCGGTTAATCCGATAGTGCAAATATTCAAACCTGTGTCACCACTGGCATGGTTGCCGTTGGTGACCATGGTGGTGAGCGCGTTATATGTGTCACCAGATCCTATGTTCTCTAAATCATTTATCAACTCCATGTTAACCGTCACCCTCTGTAGTCTGTGGCCGATGGTCATCAATACCTCAATAGGGGTGGCATCCATTGATTCTGACTTACTCAATGTCAGCCGGGTGCTGCGCTTATCACCGTTAACCCACGTACAAAAAATCGTGCTACCAGCATCAATACCACTGATTTTTACTGGCATGCGTTTATCCCTAGGAGTGGCATGGATGGTGTTAATTGCCGCAGAAATGTTGGCGCAAAACCCTGGGCTTGGAAAGTTTGTTTGGGATGAGTTCCAAAACGGCAGTTCAGAATCTCTGTCACGAATAATGGCGGCAGTGATTGTGATTGGCTTTATTGGCTTTTTGTTAGACCGTGGCGTACTGGCACTACAGCGCTGGTTCTCTTGGGATAAAAGTCACTAACTGGTTGAAGAGTTCGTTGAGGAATAAGGATAAATCTTATGAGTGTATTTTTAGATATTAGTAATATCGACATGGACTTCCCAACCCCAAATGGGCCGTTTAAGGCGCTAAAGGAAGTCAATTTAAAAATTAATAAAGGCGAGTTTGTCTCGCTTATTGGTCACTCGGGGTGTGGTAAATCAACCGTACTCAATATTGTGGCGGGGCTATATCAAGCCACTAAAGGTGGGGTGATTTTAAATAGTACTGAAGTCTCAGAGCCCGGCCCTGAGCGAGCTGTGGTGTTTCAAAACCACTCTTTATTGCCTTGGTTAACCTCATATCAAAATGTGGAATTAGCAGTAAAGCAGGTGTTTAAAGGCACTAAGTCAAAAGCTGAAATGAAGCAATGGATTGAATACAACCTGAGCCTAGTGCATATGGATCATGCGATGCACAAACTGCCCAGTGAAATATCAGGCGGCATGAAACAACGAGTGGGCATCGCCAGAGCCTTGGCAATGGAACCTGAAGTGCTATTGATGGATGAGCCTTTTGGGGCGCTCGATGCTTTGACCCGAGCCCATATGCAAGACTCGCTGATGGAAATTCAACTGGAGCTTAATAATACCGTCATCATGATCACCCATGACGTGGATGAAGCGGTATTGCTGTCAGACAACATTGTGATGATGACCAATGGCCCAGAAGCAACCGTGGGTGAAATTCTTGCAGTTGATTTACCCCGCCCAAGAGATCGTCTGGCGCTAGCAGAAGATCCTGAATACAACCGTTTGCGGGCCGAAGTACTGAAGTTTCTTTATGAGAAACAGCGCAAAGTAGAGCCTATTAATATTAGTAAGTCATTAACTACATCAGATGAACAGGCTGAAGCGGTTTAACACTGATGCATGGAACAGTTTAGTTATAAATATAAAAGGAAAGATGATGAAACAGAAGCAACTCGCTGCACTGATTAATAGCAAATTAACCAAATCGATAGTAAGCCTTGCGGCGCCGCTATCATTAACCTTGTTGGCCATGGGCTCGGCTCATGCTGAAACGACCCAGTCCGTTGCTGATGCGGTCACCCAAGGCAGCGTTAAGGTCGACTTGAATTTGCGTTATGAAATGGTTGATCAAGATAATGCCTTAAAAGATGCTGATGGTTTAACCCTTCGCACTCGTCTGACTTATGCCACAGCTGATTACTATGGTTTTTCGTCCACCCTTGAGTTTGAAGATTCACGTGTGGTCGCCGGCGTTGATGATTACAACAATACCTTAGGTAAAAATCCGCAATATTCAGTGATTGCCGATCCAGAAACCACCGAGTTTGATCAATTCTTTTTAAAATATAACTATGAAGGCTTTACCGTTAAAGGTGGTCGCCAAGTCATTACCTTTGATAACCAACGCTTTGTGGGTCATGTGGGCTGGCGTCAAGATAGACAGACCTTCGATGGGGTGATGTTAGAGTACAAATTTAACGATGTATTTAAAATTGACTACGGCTATATCAGCCAGCGTAATCGTATCTTTGCACAGGAAAAAGATATCGATTCAAAAGATAACCTGATAAATGCTTCACTAAAAACCGATTTTGGTACCTTAAGTGGTTATGGGTATTTACTAGAAGAAGATAGCGCCATTGATAACGGCCTTGATACCTATGGTTTACGCTTTGCTGGTAATACCGATGTGGGTGATATCAAAGTATTGTATTCAGCAGAGTATGCCACCCAGGATTCTGATAACGCAGACTTGTCCTATTCAGCTGATTATATGAGCGTTGAGGCTGGAGTCGGTTTTTCGGCGATTACTATTAAAGTGGGTTATGAAGTATTGGGATCAGACGGCGGCGACTATGGTTTCCAAACACCTTTAGCGACCTTGCATGGCTTTAATGGTTGGTCAGATCAGTTTTTATCAACCCCTAAACAAGGCTTAGCCGATCTTTACGCCTCAATTGGCGGTAAGGTGATTGGCGGTAAATGGGCGCTGGTATATCACGATTTTGAGGCTGATGAATCATCGGCTTTAGTGGATGATTTAGGGTCTGAAATTAATGCAGTCTTCAGCGTGCCGGTGACAAAAAATTATACCTTAGGGATTAAATACGCCGCGTATTCAAAAGGCGATACTGCTGCAGGTAAAGTCGATACTGATAAACTGTGGTTATGGGCTAATGCTAAGTTCTAGCCGTAGCTTTTAAGCAGTTGGTCTGAACAGTTAACGCTTAAATAAAAACGGCTAACTCAGTTTGAGTTAGCCGTTTTTTAATAAATTTTCGCTGCTGAGCGACTCGATTTAAGCCGCTTGATTTAGCGCTTTTTCATCTGAATAAAATTGTTGCTCATCGAATTGGCCTTCGCTTTTGCCAACAACCACAGCTGTCATCATGTCACCAGTGACATTGGTTGCGGTGCGGATCATATCAATAACGCGGTCAATAGCGGCGATAAAGGCAATGCCTTCAAGGGGTAAACCAACCACGCCCAAGGTCACTGTTAGCATCACCATCGCACTACCTGGAACACCTGCTGTACCTACTGACGCCACAGTTGCCGTTACCGCAATGAGCATGTAGTCGGTCATATCCAGTGGAATACCGTAAATTTGCGCAATAAATATCGCCGCAATAGCAGGGTAAATACCGCCACAGCCATCCATGTTCATGGTAGCGCCTAACGGCAATACAAAGGCGCTATAGCGCTTTGATACACCCATAGACTCAGTACATTTACTACTTGCTGGTAAGGTGCCAAAACTTGATGCGGTGCTAAATGCCACTAGTTGAGCAGGCATGGCTTTACGGAAAAATTGTACAGGGCTTAGGCCGGCAGCAAACTTCACTAAACCACCATAAACAAAAATAATATGAATTAATGCAGCCACATAAATAGCCACAATAAACTTACCTAATGGCAGTAAAGTTGACAGGCCGTATTCACCAACAACCCATGCCATCAAGCCGAACACGCCGATAGGGGTAAGCTTTAATACCATACGGGTTAGTTCAAACATTACTTCTGAACCTGCTTCAATGGTGCGCTTAAGTGGCTCTGCCTTTTCACCAACGGCGTTAATTGCAATACCAACGAGCGCTGCAAACACAATAATTTGCAGGACTTTACCTTCAGCTAATGATGCAAAAGGGTTTACTGGGATCATATTAAGTAACACTTGGGCAAACCCTGGGATATCACGGTCGCGCACTTCTGAGGTCGCTAGTTCTAAACTGCCGCCCATATCAAATGAGCTACCAATGGCTAAACCAATAAACGATGCCATGGTGCCAGTAAACATGAACATGCCTAAGGTTTTAAAGCTTAAGCGCTTTAAATTAGCTTGTGAGCCTAATGAGGTAATACTGACAACGATGGCGCAAAAAACTAAAGGTGCAACCAACATTTTGATGGCGCTAATAAATAAATCACCTAAAGGTTTTAGTATTACTGCACTTTCGCCTAAAGCTACACCTGCAAGGATACCTAAGGCAAAGCCTGCGAGTACTTTTTGCCAAAAAGGAATGCGTTTCAAGGTTTGAAAAATCATCAAGGTTCCAACTATTTATTATGCTTGCCAGTCGTTACCAGCAAGAGGATTATTATTTCAATAACCTTATACAATCACACAAAAGGCCATTGAATAGTCATTGTAGCTATGTATTACGTTAGCGGTATAAACTGAGTTTAGCCATTGACTTCAGGCTATTTTAAGCCAGCCTAATTAGAGTCTTTTAGGTAATATTTTTCGAATTGTATTCAGCGAATATCGTCGGGACAAACCGTTTTTAATATAACTTATATCATTTTTTCAATTTGTTAATTACATATTGAAATTCAACAGCTTGTTAACTCGTTTTTATATTACGAGTTTAATGGCTAAAACACTATAGATATCATTAGGTAAAGTAAATGACTGCATTGTGGTTAATGTTCAGCGGGGCTTTTTTAGCGGCAACTTTGTTACCAGGAGGTTCAGAAGTTTTACTTGTAGCCTTACTTACGGATCAACCAGAAACCTGGCTTGCGCTGCTGGTGGCTGCCAGTGTTGGTAACACCTTAGGAGCAATAAGCAGTTACTATTTAGGCTATTTAGGTCGCTTTGCTAAGACGCCAGAGGATCTAGCGAGTAAGAAATACCAACATGGATTAAAATTAATTGAAAAATATGGCTATTGGGCGTTGCTGCTTTCTTGGTTGCCATTAATTGGCGATATTCTATGTTTACTCGCTGGCTGGTTAAAGCTACCTATTATCCCGTCTACTGTCATGATGTTAATCGGTAAAACGATTCGTTACTCATTAATAGTGGCTGCCTTTATGTTGGCATGGTAAAACAACTGTTATTGGTTTTTTTATAAAACCCTATGGTGATCACTGTTGTTAGCTATCTGATTGGAGAGGATATTTTTATCTGCGATTGAACCAACAAGGTATAAAACGACTCATAGCATCACATTGACTGATTTCATTGGCTAGATTTCAAGGAGTATATAAGTGAAGAAATGGATCTTGGCAGCAGCGATCTCTATCGCCATTAGTGGCTGCGCACATGAAGCAACAATTTCCCCTGCGTTACCTCAAGGGGTCACATTAGTTGAAACCGTCGCTCAAAGTGACTCTGTGGGTATTCCTTATAAGAAATATCAGCTAGAAAATGGTCTTACGGTGATTTTACATCAAGATACCTCAGACCCTCTCGTTCATGTTGACGTCACTTATCATGTGGGCTCAGCTCGTGAAGTGGCGGGGCGCAGTGGCTTTGCCCATTTATTTGAGCACATGATGTTTCAGGGCTCGCAAAATGTCGGCGATGAGCAGCATTTCAAAGTCGTTACTGAGGCTGGTGGCACCTTAAATGGCACCACCAATACCGATAGAACCAATTATTTTGAGACTGTACCCAGCAACCAGCTGGAAAAAATGCTCTGGCTTGAATCTGATCGTATGGGCTTTTTATTGCCAGCATTGACCAGTGAAAAATTTGAAGTCCAGCGTGAGACAGTTAAAAATGAACGCGCTCAGCGAATTGATAATCAACCTTATGGCCGTTTGAATGAGCGCTTTAACCAAGCAATGTATCCTGCTGGGCATCCGTATTCGTGGCCAGTGATAGGTTGGCCAGAAGATTTAGAACGTGCCAGTGTTGATGATGTGCGTAATTTCTTTAAGCGCTGGTATGGCCCTAATAACGCTACCTTAACCATTGGTGGTGATTTCGATGAAATGCAAACACTAGCCATGGTGAATAAGTATTTTGGTGAGCTAAAACGTGGTCCAGAGGTGTCAGCAGATCCTAAAACCCCAGTGGTCTTAGATAAAACCCGTTATATTTCAATGGAAGATAAAGTTCATTTGCCGCTGATTTATATGGGTTTCCCCACAGTATACGCTCGACATAAAGATGAGGCCGCGCTGGATTTATTAGCCAATATTCTCGGTGGCGGTAAAACCTCACTGCTATACAAAAACTTAGTCAAAGATGGTTATGCAGTACAAGCCTCGGTAGGTCATCCATGCCAAGAGTTAGCTTGTAGCTTAACCTTGTATGCACTGGCTAATCCCGCTTCGGGGGCAACGCTTGCGACGCTTGAGCAGAAAATTAATGACTCTATTAAGGAGTTTGAGCAGCGTGGCGTGACAGATGATGACTTACAAAAGGTTAAAGTACAGTTTGAAGCCGATACTATTTTTGGCATGCAAAGTGTAAAAGGTAAGGTATCAACTCTGGCCTACAATCAAACCTTTTTTGACAACCCTGACATGGTAGCCAGTGACTTGGCCCGTTATGCCAGTGTCACCAAAGATGATGTAATGCGGGTGTTTAATACGTATATCAAAGACAAACCTATGGTGGTCATGAGCGTTGTACCTGAAGGGGCAAAACAATTAATTGCCGCTGAAGATAACTTTACCCCAACCATGATGCCGGTAGCGCCAGAAGCCGTGAGCGGCGTCGATAACGTCAGACAAATTACCTCAAACTTTGATCGTACTATTATGCCAAAGGTGGGTGATGCGCCAGTACTAAAAGTGCCTGAGTTATGGAATGCTTCACTGACCAATGGTATTGAAGTCATGGGTACTGAGAGCCATGAAACTCCAACCGTTGAATTACTGATTTATCTTGAAGGCGGCCACCGCGTTGCGCCCCAAGGTAAAGCGGGCGTGGCGTCATTAACGGCATCTATGCTCAATGAATCAAGCGCTAAACGTTCAACTGAAGAACTAGCTGGCGCATTAGAAATGCTTGGCAGTAGTGTGTCCTTTGGTGCATCGGGCTCACAAAGCTATATTCAGCTTTCAAGTTTGACTGAAAATCTCGCGCCGACTTTAGCGATATTACAAGAGAAGCTATTTACCCCAGGTTTTGTTGAGGCTGACTTTCAGCGCCTTAAACAGCAGCAATTACAAGGTTTACAGCATCAAGAGTCAGATCCTAACTTTTTAGCGCGCCAAGGCTTTTCATCGTTACTTTATGGTGAAAACAGCCCGTTAAGCGTCAATGCTTCTGGCACCTTAGAAAGTGTTGCCGGATTAACCCTTGAGGATGTTAAACAGTTTTATCAGCAGCAGTATCGAGCGGGTAATGCCAAAATGGTGCTGGTATCTGATTTAAGCAAGCAACAAGTGCAGCCGTTATTAAGCCCGTTTGCAGCTTGGCAAGGCAGTGCCAGCTCGCCATTTGTATTACCGCAATTACCAGAGCTTGCTGGTGGCACCATTTACATTATTGATAAACCAGATGCGGCGCAGTCGGTTATTAATATTGGTAAGCGGGCGTTAACCTATGATGCAACAGGCGACTACTTTAAGTCTTACTTAATGAATTACCCATTAGGTGGCGCATTTAACAGTCGGATAAACCTCAATTTGCGGGAAGACAAAGGTTATACCTATGGTGCTCGCAGTGGTTTTAATGGTGATAGCTTAGTGGGGCGATTTATGGCTTCAGCCAGTGTCCGCACTGATGTGACTGCAGAATCACTTATTGAGTTTATTAACGAGATTAATGAATATCAGCAGCAAGGCATGAGCGAAGCGGAATTAAGCTTTTTACGTAGCTCAATTTCACAAGGTAAAGCATTAGACTACGAAACGCCTTATCAAAAAGCGGGCTTCATGCGGATGATTCAGCGTTACCAACTTGATGACAACTTTACTGAGCAGCAGGCAAATATTGTTCAACAAGTTTCGCGTGCTGAGCTAAATGAGTTAGCTGCCACGCAATTAGACTTATCACAGATGGTGATGCTGATTGTGGGCGATAAAGCTGCTATTCTGCCTAAGTTGCAAGCTTTGGACTATCCTATAGTTGAAATAAAATAAGCATCGCAGTTGTTTTTAGGATAAAAAACCTTATATAGATCAGATATAGGGTTTGATAGCCATTTAAAAATGCTAGAATTTAGTAATTAACGGTGACAGGTTAACTGTTACCGTTTTTTATTTGTAAAACATAGTGAGTGTAGAATGGCTGAAAATGCTTTTTACTGTGAGCTCATATGTGTTTAATAACATGCTTTTAATTGGTTTAAAGAAATGTTAGTGCTAAATATCAGGTCTAGCAGTTTGAATGTCGCATAAGCGAGTCACTACAAGAGAACAGCAAATTGAATTCATTCAATGAAACAGTCGATTATCTATCAAATGCCCAAGGGCGTGAATCTTTACTCGGCATGGTACGAGGCATTGAGCGCGAAGCGCTGCGCATCGAAAGCACTGGCCACCTCGCGATGGATAGCCATCCGCAAAAGCTCGGCTCAGCCTTAACGCATTCTCGTATTACCACTGATTATAGTGAGTCTTTACTTGAGTTCATTACCCCGGTGAATACTAATATTGACACCTTACTTGAAGGGTTAACTCAAACTCACGCCTACAGTGTTAAAAACATGAATGGCCAGACGCTATGGCCTGTGAGCATGCCGTGTTATGTCGGCGATGAAAAAGATATTCCTATTGCCCGTTATGGCAGTTCTAATAACGGTCAAATGAAAACCTTATACCGTAAAGGCTTAACCCATAGATACGGCGCACTCATGCAAATTATTGCAGGGGTGCATTTCAATTTTTCAGTCTCTGAACAATTGTGGGATAGCTTATATGAACGTACTGATAAGTCAGTGTCGCGCTGTGAGTTCATCTCAGAGTCTTACTTTGGCATGATCCGTAATTATCGCCGTTTAGTTTGGGTATTACCGTATTTCTTCGGTTCATCTCCTGCGCTGTGTGGCTCGTTCATTAAAGATAAAAACGTCGGATTTGATTTTAAGAAAACCGGTAAGGGCACCTTATACCTGCCATATGCGACTTCACTTCGTATGAGCGATTTAGGTTACACCAATAAAGAGCAAGAACGCTTAAACATCAGTTACAACTCACTGCCTGAATATTTACAAGGGGTGGGCGAAGCCATTCGCATGCCTTCTGCCAGTTTTGAGAAAATCGGCGTTAAAGTCGATGGTGAATATCGTCAGCTCAATAGCAATGTGCTGCAAATTGAGAATGAGTTTTACTCGCCAATTCGTGCCAAGCGAGTCACCAAAGCAGGTGAGAAACCTTCAGAGGCATTGTCTCGCGCTGGAGTTGAATACATTGAAGTGCGTGCATTAGATGTAAACCCTTATAGCCCAATTGGTATTGATGCCAGTCAGGTAAGATTTTTAGACTTATTCTTGCTGTACTGCTTGCTGTCGTCATCAGAAAAAAGTGATTGCGCTGCAGAGCAGGAAATCGCCGCTAACTTGCAAGCTGTGGTAGTTGAAGGTCGAAAGCCTGGGCTTGAGCTAATTAAAAATGGTCAGTCAATTAGCCGCACTCAATGGCTGAATGACATATTTGAACCTCTGTCTCGCCTCGCTAAGTTGTTAGATGGTGATTCTGGTAATGCATACCAACAGGCATTATCGCAATGGCAAGCCGCTATCGACGATCCAAGTTTAACCCTATCGGGTCGCGTGCTGGACGATGTGGTTAATCAAGGTCAAGATCATAGCAGTTGGGTGAAAAAACTGGCGCTAGATTATCAGCAATATTTATCTGACTACCCATTATCCGCTGAGGTGGAAGCTGGCTATGTTGAAGAGGCGGCACTATCACTTGCTCAACAGCATATGGCGGAAGCGTTACCGAGTGTCGGCTTTGATGAGTTTTTAGCTGATTATTTTGCTGACTTATCCAAACCTGCCGCAGCGTGTCGTTAATGAAAAGGCTAGCTTTATCTGTGGTGGTGCTGGGTCTATTACAAGGCTGTGCATCATCAGTGGATGAGCAAGCTATCTGTGGCTCGGTGGCGAGTTATATAACCCCACCGACCTCGCAGAGTCTTTATCGCGTGGTGGTGACTCATCTTGATGGTAAGCCTGTTATCTCAAGGCCTTATTATAAATTAACCGCTGGAAAACATGAGTTTACCGTGGCAGAGCTCATTGAGTCGCCTGAGTTAAAAGTTAAGCTTGCTGCCCGTAAGCCTAAAAATATTGATGTTGATGTGAAAGCGCACCTGCAGCTTCATTTAGCGGCTGAATTTAATCAAGATAGAATTTATACTGGCGAGAATACCGATTACTGGCAACCCGTCATATGGCAGCAAGAGCCCCATGAATGTGAGTTTGCCAACCCCGATAATTAATGTGCCGCTTAGGCGCGATAAGTGTCCCCAATTAGGCAATAATTTAATGGTTTAGTTACTCATTTATTCCGATATTAAATGTTACCTTGATAGTCTTTTTAGAAAACCTTAGCCGCTGAACCTCCCTCTAGCCCAGCTTTATTGTCAGACTTGAGTTCAAGTATTTTTTGACTAATACCAATGGTCGCATTCTAGTGACAGATTAAGTTCTATTTTTTAACGCCGTGGTTTGCATCTAGTTTATTTTGATGTGAAAATCGAATCGCTTTAGTTAACTCCTGATATTGATTACTTTAAGGGCATTTATGACGTGGTTTTTTCGTGCTTTGGGCGCAATGTTTCTTTTACAGCTTACGGGCTGTGCAACTCCGCCACCTAAAGAGCCTGATAATTTATGCTCAATATTTCAAGAAAATCGCTCTTGGTATAAATCGGCGGTAAAAACGCGCGAAAAGTGGGGCGTACCAGTACATGTGCCTTTAGCTATGATGTTCCAAGAAAGCTCGTTTAAACATAATGCCGCGCCACCAATGGAATACTTTTGGGGCTTTATTCCTATTGGCCGCGCCAGTGATGCCTATGGCTATGCTCAAGCAAAAACCATGACATGGGATGACTATGTACGTGAAACCGGTAATTCATGGTCAAGTCGCAGTAATTTTGATGATGCGATGGATTTTATGGGCTGGTTTATCTATAAAACCCATGCCATTAATGGGGTGTCAAAATGGGATGCGAAAAATCAGTATTTGAATTATCACGAAGGTTGGGGCGGCTATAAACGTGGCAGCTATAAAGCTAAAGCATGGCTTGGACCTGTTGCTAATCGTGTTGATGCTCGCGCCAGAAATTACGCTGCTCAGTATCATACCTGTAAAGAAGATCTCGACTCTTCCTGGTTATGGCGGTTATTTTTCGGTTAATACGCATTAGTTATTGTCATTCTCATCAGCCTCGCATTCGCGGGGCTTTTACTTTCTCTTGGTTAGATCAGTTTTTATACTTAACCTTGTTCATAAATATTTAACAATTAACGCTAAACTTTTTGCAGCTTATTCCGATAGTAATAAAACCGCTTGTGACAATTTGTAACCCTTGAGGCTATATGGCTTTTTGGGGGGATCAATGTTAAGCACCGCTAGCGCTAAAAGCTCATGACGAGTTGCTAGAAAAATATAATCACTACTTTCGGAACTGTATATGCAATCTCACAATAATAATAAATTACAGGCAACACTGCTTTATCCGTTAATCTCGTTGGTGCTGGTGGCATTGGTCATCATTGCATTTTTACCTTCTCAAATTGATAAAACCACGCTGTTACTCATTGTCGCGCTATTAGGTGCGGCGCAAACGATAGTAGGTCTGTATTTATTTAAGCAGTTTTTACACACACGCTTGAGTCAACTGGCTGAGTATCTAAGTTTAGTTATTAGTACGAAAGCCGCCCCTAAAAAGCCGCTAATCGATAGTGGTAATGATTTACTGGCGAAAATTACCAACGACCTTAGTGGTTTTATTGAAGAACTGAAATTGGTTTTAGATGACATTAAGCAAGATGCCAATAATTTTCACCATGGCTCGCAGGAGTTGGCGCAGCAAATGAATTCGGCTGAATCATCCGTTGCCAAAAGCACTGCTGAAACCGAGCTTATTTCAAGCTCATTAGCAGACATAGTGAAAACGGCAGATGAGTTATCAATCAATGCCGACGAATTTAAATCAACCTCTACGGAAGTGAAGCAATTACTTGAGCTCGGTAATAATGATGCGTTAAGTAATCAAACTGCCATGACCACCTTTGCCAATGGCATTGAAAGTTTGGTATCTGATTTAGATTTATTAAACAGCGACAGCCAGAAAATTGGTAATGTTTTAGAAGTGATTAAAAGTATTGCCGAGCAAACCAACCTATTGGCGCTAAACGCTGCCATTGAGGCCGCTAGAGCCGGTGAGCAAGGCCGCGGTTTTGCGGTTGTGGCTGATGAGGTTCGCGCATTAGCTCATCGCACTCAGGAGTCGACGGTAGAAATTCAAACTATTGTTTTAGAGCTGCAAGCCAAAGCGGGTAATGCTGTTAATGCCATTAGCGACAGTCAAAGAGTGACTAATGAAAGCGTGCAACAATGCCTGCGGGTCACCCAAGCATTTACTGATATTGGCGGCGCATTTGAGCAACTTGATAGTGTTGCCAGTAATATGACCTACAGCATTCAAGGGCAGCAATCTTCCACTAACAGTATCAGTAGTCGAGCGCTGGAAATTACCCGTTTGAGTCATGAAGTGCAGCAGAGCTTAAAAGCGATTTCAGACCGCGCTTATAGGCAACAAACCAGCTCTGAGCATCTTGAGAAAGTACTCACTCGAGTGTGTATTTAAACCCTAGCTAAATCATTACTTGCAAATCAATAGTCCATAAAAAAGGAGCCTTAGCTCCTTTTTTATGGGTTACGATTAAGTGCCATTGATCTTAATCAGCGCTAAATTCATCTAAAACCCAGGCTAATGGCGCTTGATACAGCTGCGGCATCCATTGTTGTAGCTGACCAATACTGTCGGTTAGCATCGCGCTATTATGAACCGATAAGTTTAAGTGACCCACTTTACGACCGACGCGAACTTCTTTGTTGTACCAGAATAACTCAGCGTTGGGTAAGCTTAACCAGCGGTCATCTTTATCAACACCAATTAAGTTCACCATCACACATTGATGATTCACTTGTGGGGTATGTAAAGGTAATCCGCACAAGGCACGCAGGTGCAATTCAAACTGATTGATATGACAACCTGATTGAGTCCAGTGACCAGAGTTATGAACCCGAGGGGCTAACTCATTAATCAGTAATTCATCACCAACCCGGAAACATTCCATCGCCATCACTCCAACATACTCAAGCTTATGCATAATTTTACTTAGCATGGCTTCAGCTTGGGCTTGTAAGTGGTTTAAGCGCGATAATGGCGCAATCGATGCCATTAAAATACCGTCTTGATGGAGATTTAACGCTAGCGGGTAAAATAAGCATTCGCCGGTTTGGGTTCGTACGCCCACTAATGACACTTCTTCATCAAAATTAATCGCTTGCTCAGCAATGGCTTCATTACGCCAATCAACAGGGATGGTGGTTGATTCAGCTTGTTTTAACCAGTGTTGACCTTTGCCGTCGTAGCCACCGGTGCGGCGCTTTAATAATACTCGCTCGCCATATTGCTGATGCAACTGCGCCGTTTGAGTATTATCGTCAACCAGCTCCCAAGGTGACGTTGGTACAGCTAACTCATCCAATAAGCTTTTTTGGGTAAAACGGTCTGCCAGCAGGCCAAAAACCGGGCCATTAATGAAATGCTTATGCTTGCTAAGTTGCAAGCTTAAGTTTGATTCAGGCCATTGCTCTCGTTCTGCGGTGATGACGTCAGTATCGTTAAGAGGTAAACGCTCATCTGATGGGGTCATAATATCAACCGGACGAACATTAATCGCTAAAGGCTGCCCAGCATGGGACAACATAGCGCCTAATTGACCATCACCTAAAACCCATACATTGTGCTGTGTAGCGTGGGTTTGATTTTTTTGCTCACCGTCCTGCTTAGCCATTAAGCTTCCCTCGGATCTGGATTTTCAAGGATTGAATTAGTTTGCTCTTCACGAAAAGCATCCAAACGCGCTGCAAGTTCACTGTCTTCAACCGCAAGAATTTGGCTAGCAAGTAAGCCGGCATTAAACGCCCCAGCAGTACCAATAGCAAGGGTACCAACTGCAATACCTTTAGGCATTTGTACGATAGACAGCAAGCTGTCCATGCCTGATAACGCTTTGCTTTGCACAGGCACACCCAGCACTGGAAGGCGGGTTTTTGAGGCAATCATACCGGGTAAATGTGCTGCACCACCGGCGCCGCCGATAATGACTTTAAAGCCTTTACCAGCAGCAGTGCTAGCAAAGTCCATGAGTTTGTCAGGAGTACGATGCGCTGAGACAACTTCAACGTGATATGGCACCTGCAGCTTATCCATAATTTCTGCGGCGGCTTCCATGGTCGGCCAATCACTCTTAGATCCCATAACTACGGCAACAAGGGCTTGCATGATAACTCCTTAACACACTTATTATATTAGAATAATTTTACTTATACCTGCATAGGGTACAGGCATTATAGGCTGCATTTTTGCGCCTATAAAAAAGGGGCTAGATAATATCATGTTGGCTCACATTTCGCTGCATTTCAGTGTTTTTTGGGGCTGAAACTCAGTTTGTGATTACGAATGCTTATACTGGCTTTTGGTAAACATCGAACAGCAATCGTGTACTGCAAGTTTTGGGTTATTGATAAGGTAAAAATTAACCCGTTAACGTTACGCATAATTAATGTGCTTTTGGGTTTATGGTATTGATTTATATTGTTTTGTTTTGGAGGTGATTAAATGTGAAAGATAAATAACCCTTTTTTAATCTGAGCACGTTAATAATAGTATTGTGGTTATTACGGAGTCATAGATGAGTAAATGTACAATTTATCAGGCGTGCAAACTAAGCCTATTGCTGCTTGTAAGCGTTAATGGGGTTGCTGAAACTCTAACATTACAGCCAAACTGCGTGGCTGCTCAGCAGACTGTTGTGAGTCATGGCGGCAACATGGTTAGTGGTGAAACGCCATTATCCCTGCTGACATTTAATACGGATAGCAGCGGCTGTATCAGCGACTATAACAGGCTAAAGCACTTACTCAACCAGCAAATCTGGCCTGAAAAAAATACCATCCAAAGCCAGAATTTACTCAATGCATTTCAATATGACTTTAGTCAATATCAGCCATTATCTGAAAACTATCAGATACATACTGAACTGGCGCCATCGCCTTATAATAATGACACCTTGCTGCTGTTGATTAATATCAAACAGAGTGACAAGGCCACAGAGCCTGCAAAGCAAGGCTTAGCTTATTTACAAGCCAAGTTACGCTTCAATCCAAGGTTGATTACGGAATACCGACTGATTGGTTTTGAGCGAAATTATGGCAACCCCGTTAATAAACAAATGTCCAAAGGCCATGCTCGATTGCAGGCTCAATCAAGTGGCCAATATAGTGCCTTGTATGAGTTGCGCATCGATGATTCAGCTGCTTATAAATCACCAGCCCATAAACCAAGTGCTCAGCAGCGCTTTAGTGCCGATAACCTCGCCACATTGTCATTGCATGACATGCGTATAACAAGCCAACAAGCTTTGCTTGGCCAGTTTGATATTGACATTGCTCAACAAGACAAATTCTTTCAACAAGCCAGTGATGAGTTTCGTTTTGCTGCAGCGGTGGCGGGTTTAGGGCAATTAATTAATCAAAGTAATTATGTTCATGGCTTTGATTATCATGAGTTAGTTAATATCGCTCTTGATGCTAAAGGGGCAGATAGCCAAGGTGAGCGCAGCGAGTTTATTGCCCTTGTTAAGCAGGCGATGCTAGTGTCTGTTACAAACAATGTCGGGATAAAAAAGCCCCATCAACGACAAGCTTATCCGATGCCGCAGCCTATTTATGATACTCCGCCAAAGCAGGGCAGCATTATTGGCAAGGCTATTTTTAACTAGCCTATTATTAACTCGGCTATTATTAACGAGCTCATTGTCGACAGGAGTATTAATGATAAGGTGCTGTGAATAATATAGCTCAATTGCAGAGTATTAATAGACAATCGCATTTACGCTGGGCAAACTGTTTAAAGTGATTAAAAACAGTCTATAAACCAAGGTTGCCGGCGGTGAAGGATAAAATAACTGCATTATCAGATGAGCAATTAATGTTGAATTATCAGCAAGGGGACTCGCTTGCTTTTGAGCAGCTGTATAGCAAACATAAAGGGCCTTTGTATCGCTATTTTGTGCGCCAAATCAACGATAAGCAATTAGCAGAAGATCTATACCAAGACACGTGGGGCAAGGTGATAAAAGCCGCCAGCAGTTATCAAGTCACAGCCAAGTTTACCACTTGGATTTATCGCATTGCCCATAACTTACTGATCGATCATGTGCGGGCGGTGAAACCACTCGATAAGCTTGCTGAAACCGCAGAAGAGGGCATGGATAGCTTTGATGCCAGCACACTGGATAGTTCTCATCGCAGTCGTCCTGATGAGCAACTGCTTGATAGCCAAAAAGGGCAATTATTAAAGACCTGTATTAGTAAATTGCCTCAATTACAACGAGAGGCTTTTTTGCTGAATATTGAATTGGGCTTAACAGCTACGGCAATCAGTGAGATTGCCGATGTAACCTTAGAGGCCACCAAAAGCCGCATTCGCTATGCCTATCAAAGTATTAAGCAATGTGTAGCGCTGAAATGGCAAGGGGCGGATCATGAGTGATTCTAAAGATAAAAGCTCAGTCAACGATAAGACTGATGAACAGTTTGTGGCTTTGCAGCAAGAAATTAAAACCCTGTATCAGCAGGATTTAGAAACGCCCCCCAAAGCGATGGATAAGGCTATCTTAGCCCAAGCTAAATTGAGCGCCGCTCCTGTTGAGCAGGCAAGAGCATCTCAAGGTGATTCAGCAGCCACAAATGTCGTGCAAGTGAGTTTTTGGCATAAGCATCGTTTAGGGCTGTCAACCGCGGCATCTGTAATGATCATTGCCAGCGTGATATTAGTTAATCCAAACTTTACCCAACATGCCAATATAGATGCGGGTGACAGTGTGCCAATGGCAACGAAAGCCACTGAAACGCCTATTTCAGCAACAGTAACGCCAACAACTATTTCAGCAACGCCAACGCCAATGACGGCAACGACAGTTGAGTCTGCCGCTGATGTGCTCCCAACTGTGACAACTAAAGTTATGCCTCAACAGCAGCGTGAATCTATGTCTGCGGCTCAATCACAACCACAATTACAATCACAACCAGAATCTCAGCCTCAAGCTCAATTACCAACGCCAGCACAAACTCGTTCAGCAGTTACTGTCATGAGCTCAGCTAACGACATTAACTCAGCTAACACGACTAGCGCAGCCAACGCAACTGGCGCAGCTAAGGCAACAAACTCCATTAATGCAATCAAGCATTTAGCTGAACTGTTAGATAACAAACAATTGGAGCAAGCTCAGGCATATTCGAAGGTTATTGAGCTGCAATTCCCTGAGATTATTCAGCAGCAGCATCCTCAATATCAGCAATACCAACAATTACAGCAGCGCTTAAGCTTGCAACAATCGATTCAATAATGGCACTAGTGCGCTAACAGTAACATTGGCTCTAGCTTGAAGATTTGTTGTCGAGCTAGGTGTCCAAAGCACCAAGGGTAACAACAAAAGTTGTTACCCTTTTTTTGCGGCGAATAAGTTAATTGTTACAAATTCTTAAACTTTTATCGCAATAAATACTGGGTTTTATACTGCTAAATCAGTTTAAGTTTGTTAGTTTGATTGCTTGAAAATAATAATATTTACAAGGACTTTTCTGACTATGAAACTTCGCCATTCTGTTAGCGCCTGTTTATTAGCTCTTGGGCTGTTAAGCACATCCGCTCTTGCGGTTAATTCAGACAATCAAGGCTATTACCGCGCGCCAGCGCTACATGATCAAACCTTGGTATTTACCGCCGAAGGCGATCTTTGGCTTAGTCAGTTAAATCAAACTTCAGCAACACGATTAACCACCCAAGCAGCAGAAGAAATCGATGCTGTGATTTCAAAAGATGGTAATTGGCTTGCCTATAGCGCGAACTATGATGGCGCTACTGAAGTGTATGTCATGCCGATCAAAGGCGGCGTTGCCAAGCGAGTAAGCTTTGAAAATAGTCGCGTCAGATTGCAAGGCTGGACAGCCAGCGGGGAGATTTTGTATGCCACCGATAATGCTAATGGACCGGCAAATTACTGGGTTCTTAAAACGGTAGATCCACAGACGCTGCAATTAACGGATTTACCCCTAGCAGATGCGATTGAAGGCACCATTGATGATGCGGGCGAGTATGTTTATTTTACTCAGTTTGGCCTGCAAACCAGTGGTGATAACGCCAAAGTTTATCGTGGCGGCGCTTTAGGTGAAATTTGGCGATTTAAATTGGGCAGTAATCAAGAGGCGCAAAAGCTGACAGCAGCTCATCAAGGCTCAGTAAGACAACCCATGCTGTGGCAAAATCGGCTTTATTTTATTAGCGACCAATCTGGCAATGATAATATTTGGTCGATGACGCTTGATGGTCAAGATGCTAAGCAACATACCCAATTTAGTGCTTGGCAAGTCAGAGATGCACAGTTAAATGATGGTCGAGTTGTGTTTCAGCATGGGGCAGATATTAAAGTCTTTAGCATTAATGATGGCAGTTCATCCTTAGTCGATATTAGCCTGACTTCAGATTTTCCCCATCGCCGTGAACATTGGTTAAAAGATCCAATGGCATTTGCTACCTCAGTGGAGTTAGCCGCCAGTGGCGATAAAGCGGTGATCACCGCTAGAAGCCATGTAGCCATAGCAAATCATGATGGCCGCCGCTTAATCCAAGTGCAATCACCCGCTAACGCCCGCATTAGAAATGCGTTATTAAGTACGGATGGTGATTGGGTTTATGGCATCAGTGATGCATCAGGCGAGCAAGAGATCTGGCAATTCCCCGCTGATGGCAGTGCAGGGGCAAAACAACTCACTAAAGATGGCAGTAGCTTAAGAACCAGTCTGCATTTATCACCCAATGGCCGCTATATTGCCCATGATGACTACGATGGCAATGTGTGGTTACTGGATTTAAACAAAGGTAAAAATACTAAAATCATCACCCATGGTGAAGGGTTAGGAGAATATCCGGATATCGTTTGGTCTGGTGATAGCCAATTTATTGCCTTAACCAAATTGGAAATGGGTCAACAGCGCCCGCAAATCGTGCTGTATTCGGTTAATGATAATAAAGCCCAATCCATTACCAGTGATAAATACGAGTCACATTCACCTAGCTTTAGCCCTGACGGACAATGGTTATATTTTTTATCAGCGCGGCACTTTAAAGCGACTCCTGGTTCGCCTTGGGGTGATAGAAATATGGGGCCGGTTTTTGATAAACGCACTGAAATCTTTGCCATCGCATTAACTGAAAAGTCGGTATTTCCCTTCGTAAAACCAACCGAGCTCAATAGCAGTATCATTGCCGATGCCAAAGAGGCTAGAAGTCAGGCTGATAGTAATCAAAAAGTCAAAGTGGATTGGGATAATATCAGTCAAAGACTCTGGCAAGTTCCGGTGGCATCAGGCAATTATTCCAGCTTAACTGCCAGTAAAGATAAGCTATATTTGCTCGATACAGTGGCAGATAAAAGCAGCTTAAAACTGGTGAAGTTTGATAACTTGTCGCCTGAGGTAACCGAGTTTTCCGCTGATATCAGCGACTATCAACTTTCAGATGATGGTGAAAAATTACTGCTAAGAAAACAGGCTAATCCAAGTGAGCTGCATATTGTTGATGCTGGCGATAAAATAGCCACAGAGCTTAAAAACACTCAGGTTGATACCGCCCAGTGGCAGTTATCTATAGCGCCAATGCAAGAGTGGCAGCAGATATTTGAAGATGCCTGGTTAATGCACCGTGACTCCTTTTTCGACAAGAATATGCGCGGGGTTAATTGGCAGCAGGTGAAGCAAAAATATCAGCCGTTATTAGCCCGCTTAACCGATAGAAATGAGCTTAATGATTTGTTCAAGCAAATGATGGGCGAGCTTGATTCATTGCACTCGCAAGTGCGCGGTGGTGATATAGCTAAAAACGACACTGCCACAGGGGCAAGTTTAGGGGCACGGTTAGCGCAAACCTCAAAAGGGGTGCTGATTAACCATATTTATCGTAACGACCCAGAGCTACCAACGCAGGCATCACCGCTGGCCCGTATTGACGTTGACGCCGCAGAGGGCGACATCATCAAAGCCATTAATGGTAAGCCTGTCAGCAGTCTTGCTCAGGTTAGTCAACTACTGCGTAATCAAACCAATAAACAAGTGTTGTTGGAGTTAACTCGTGGTAAAAAAAGCCATCAAACGATTGTTGTGCCCCATGATAACCGCACCGATGCCAAGCTGCGTTATTTAGACTGGGTCACCAATAATGCCGCTAAAGTCAGCAGTGCCAGTAAAGGCAACATTGGTTATTTACATTTGTATGCCATGGGGGCTGGGGATATTGAAAGCTTTGCCCGTGAGTTTTATACCAATTATGACAAAGACGGTTTAATCATTGATGTGCGTCGTAATCGTGGCGGTAATATCGATAGCTGGATTATTGAAAAGTTACTGCGCCGTGCGTGGGCTTTTTGGCAGCCCACCCATGGCACTGCTAATACCAATATGCAGCAAACCTTTAGGGGTCACTTAGTGGTGCTCGCGGATCAAATGACTTATTCAGATGGCGAGACCTTTTCAGCAGGCATTAAAGCCTTAGGGTTAGCGCCGTTAATTGGTAAGCAAACTGCGGGTGCAGGGGTTTGGCTTTCAGGGCGCAACAGCCTAACGGATAAAGGTATGGCACGGGTGGCGGAGTATCCACAATACGCTATTGATGGCAGTTGGATTGTTGAAGGCCACGGAGTTGAACCGGATATTGAGGTAGATAACTTACCTTTTGCCACATTCTCGGGCCAAGATGCCCAACTTGAAACCGCCATTCGTTATTTAAAAGATGAGCTGATCCAAAAGCCAATCGCGCCGTTAAAAGCTAAGCCAATTCCTGCAAGCGGATTTGCGGCAGATACTAAAGCGTAATTTTAAAGGCGCTAACTTGAGTTAAGCTTGGTAAATAAGTGTAAAAAAACCGATATCAAGTCAAGTTGATATCGGTTTTTTATTTGTAAATACAGCCTTTAGCAGGTATTTATCAGCCGTTAATTGCTACTTCAGAATTAACACTATTGGCGATAAAGCAATTGGCGTGGGCTTTGTCATGGATTTTATTTATCACTTCCTGACTGACTTCAATGCCTTCTGCAAAAGTTACCACTGGATTTAAGGTCATTTTGGTGACTGACAGCTTACCGTTATCATTTTTGCCTAGTTCTGCTTTGGCATTATCAACATAGGTTTCAACTGTTAGGCGTTTTAAATGGGCAATGGCTAAAAAGGTTAGCATGTGGCAAGAGGATAAGGCCGCAAGCAAACTTTCTTCAGGATTAACCTTGGCTTCATTGCCTTTATATTCAGGCGCAGAAGAGGCGTGAACAACTTGGCCTGTACCAAATTCGATTTGGTGATCCCGGTTAAACTCTGGCGCTTGATGATCAAAATGATCTGCTTGCCATTTTACCGTTAACTTAAAACCCATCATTTATCCTTTGTTTACAATTTCAAACACTTAGTGAGTAATCTGGTTAAAACTGTGATTAGAAGCATTACTCAAATGGTTTAGCTGAAAAGTATTCTACCTGAGTGAGTGACGAAATCTACCTCCCCTTAGATATTTAATGACTAGCCTATAGCCAAAAGTGGATTGCCGCGGATAGTGTAAATATTAATCATAATTAGCAAACCGATTTTAGCATTTGATTACATCAACTTAGCGACTACTGTAATAATTGGTATGTTAATAATATGTTGTGAATACGTATGCAGTAAATTGAGGCTAGCGCTGAACCATGTCTAGTATATCGGGATAATAATGCCTGATATTCCATTAGTCTGAGTCGTATAACTGAATGTTGGGTGACTATAAAGTCAGTAAGGTGAGGGGAAACTCAATGTTCAATTGTAAACCTAGTGTGTTATCGCTAGCGCTAGCTGCTGCGGGGGTCGGATTTGCTTTTTCATCCGATATAGCGCTTGCTGCCGATGGCATCAATACAGAAAAAACTCAGGTCGCTAATGCGGTCGAAAATGAAACTAATGTGGATAATGCCGCAGCAAATACCAGTAGCAATAATATCACCGCTGAAGATGACATTGAGGTTATTCGTGTCACCGGTTATAGCCGTAGTTTGATTGATTCACTTAATTCAAAACGTTATGGGGATACTGTTTCTGAGCAACTATCAGCAGATGACTTAGGCGCACTGCCAGATGTATCAATGGCGGATGCATTAACCCGTTTACCGGGGATTTCAGCGGTGAGAACCGGTGGCCAAGCTGCTCAAATCAATATTCGTGGTATGTCAGGTGGCTTTGTCTCTTCAACCTTAAATGGTCGTGAGCAGGTATCGACAAGTGGCTCTCGTAGCATTGAGTTTGATCAATATCCTTCTGAGCTAATTAGCTCTGCTGCAGTATATAAATCTTCTAAAGCATCATTACTTGAAGGGGGCGTAGCCGGTACGGTTGAGTTAGCAACGGTTAGTCCTTTGAGCAAAACAGAAAAACATAACTTTGTGGTGAATGCCCGCGCTATGTATAACGACCGCGCGAGTGAAGTGTATGGTGCGGAAGAATATGGCGATCGCGTCAGTTTTTCATATCAGGGTAAATTTCTTGAAGACACATTAGGTATTGCCGTTGGTTATGCAAGATTGAATCAGCCAAGCGTAGCAACTCAATTTATTGGCTTTGCATACAATGGCACAGCGGATGTCGACTTTATCGAAAATGACACCAATGGCCCGATTGGTGACGATGGCGATATGACTAACGCCCATAAAGAATATTTGGGTGAAGGTTTTGAACTACAGCATCTTGGCGGCGTTGAAACTCGAAATGGCTACATGGGGGCGATTGAATGGGCACCGGTTGATAATTTTGTCCTTAAAGCTGATGCATTTATATCTCGCTTTGACACAGAAGCCTTTGCCCGTGGTTTTAGGGTTAAGTTAGAGCCAGAAAGTGCTTCAATTGCCAACCCTGTTTTAGATGGTAACTCAGTGATTGGTGGTACTTACAACCGTAAGTCTACTGGTAACACGCGGGTTGAGTTGGTTAACGATGACAATCAAGATTTTGATGAAGTAAATAGCTATGGCATTAACGCTGATTGGCAAGTTACTGACAATCTTAATGTGAATGTTGATGTGTCTTTATCATCGGCAAAAAGTAATTTTCGTAATGGTTTGTTATGGTCAAATGTGGCAGTTGATGCCAACGCCGACACGCCCATTTTTGATGAAAATGTATCAATTAGCTACTTACTGAATGGTTTAGATTTACCCGATGTGGGTTTTAATCAAGCGGATGCATTTTCTGATACTGACCGTATGATGGTCAGCAAATATGGCATCTATCCCTATGTGAATGAAGATGAATTAATCGCTTATCGGATAGATTTTGAATACACCCTAGACAATGATGTTATATCCAGTGTTGAGTTTGGTAGTCGTTATTCAGACCGTACTTACTCTAATGACCGCTCAGTATTTGAATACGGAGTTGATAATGCTTTTTCGAGTTCGCAGCCGCCATTAAGATTGACCGATGACATGACCACTGTCGTTGATTGGGAAGGTGATTTTAGCTATTTCCCATCTTATTTAGCCATTGATGTTGATGCGGCACTTAACGCGTGGTTCCCAAATGGAACTCCGCAACCAGTGCAAACATGGGGTAACGCTGATGGTGTTGCACCGGGGCAAGCCCAAGGTTATACCAACAACTATTCATGGTCAGTATTGCAAAGTGGTGAAGTGTACGAAAAGGTTTGGTCTGGTTATGCCTTAGCCAATATCAATACTGAATTAGGTGGTTTGCCAATAACGGGTAACTTTGGCGTAAGGGTGGTAAACACCGAACAATCGGCAACCGTGCTTAAAAATGTGGGTGGCGATCCAGCTTTTGGTGCGCAAAACATTCTCGACGAAATCGGTATCAATAACTCGCTTTATGCTCCCATCGTTGAAGGGGTGAGCTATACCGATTACTTGCCTTCAATTAACCTTAACTTTCATGTGACAGAAAGCGCTCAAGTGCGTTTTGGCGCCGCGAAAGTGATGTCTCGCCCACCTATTAATCGCTTAGCGGGCGATGCGAGCGCTTCGGTCAGCGACACAGGTGAAATTAATGGTTCAAGCACTAATAACCCATTCTTAAAGCCTTTCTATGCCGATCAATACGATGTGTCTTATGAGTATTACTTTGATGAAGGTGCGTTTGTTGCTGCGCTTTTCTACAAAGATATTAAGTCATTTATTGATACCGACAGCATCGACAACTACGACTTTAAAGGCAATGGCTACAACGTGCCTGATTCGATTGAATTAGACAGTGGCCAAGTTGTGCCAACGGTTAATGGTACTTTCACAACGGCAATGAATAACGAAAAGGGCGGCTATATTCGCGGTTTAGAACTGGCCTACACCCAAGTGTTTGCTTCATTACCCGATGCGTGGTCAGGGTTAGGCTTTAATGCCAGTTATTCCTATACCGAATCTGAAATCGAAACCATTTCTACCTTTGCTGGTGAAGCATCAAAGCAAGGCCTACCTGGCTTATCAAATAATGTTGCAAGTGCAACGTTATTTTACAGTTATGAAGGCTTTGAAACTCGAGTTAGCGCTCGCTATCGTGACGACTTTATCTCAGAGCAAGTCGCTATTAATGAGCAGGTGGTCAATTTTGACGGTGAAACCGTGATTGATTATCAAGCGTCTTATCAAGTGACCGATGGGCTAGGACTGTTATTCCAAGTGAATAACTTAACTGACGAGCCAACTAAGAGCTATTTTGGCAACCAAAACAAAACCGGCACCATTCAGTACTTCGGTCGTGAATTTTATCTGGGGTTAAATTATGTCATGTAAATCTAACGCTGATGACGCCGCTACGAAACTTAGCTCAACCAAATGCCCAGTATCGAATTTAACAGGGAGAAGTGACTCATGATGAGCCTTTATAGAATAATAAAATTATCCGCAGTGACTTTATCGTTAACTGCTCTGTATGGTTGTGGTGGTGACTCAGTAGAGTCCGGTGAAGAACTGCTAACCTGTAATGTGCCCAATGTACCGAATGCCGAGGGCACTGCGTGTGTTCCACCGCCGCCATTAAGTTGTCCTGCACCGACTTTTCCTGATGCAAACAATGAAACGTGTGAAGTGGGCTTAAACCCTAACTTGCCTTTGCCTAGTGTGTTAGCGGGGGCAAATCAAGCGGTACTTTATTACCACCGCAAGCAAGATAAAAATAACACTGAGTCAAATCCAAAGTATTCAGCATATAAATTACACACTTGGAATAACGACAAATGTGACGCTTATGCTCCGCCATTTGACAGCACGGACTGGGCCAATGGACATCGTTTTACTGGGGTTGATGAAGTCTACGGCGCTTATTGGGTTTTAGAATTAAAAGAAGGCTATGGAGAATGTGCTAATTTCATTATTCATGATGGTGATGATAAGGCCATTGCTTCGGGCGATTTAAGCATGAGCTTAATTGCCTTTGAAGACGCAGACGCACCAGAAGCCATGTTCGATCGCACAAACTTTACCATTGATGGGATTGGCGATATTTATGCTTATCCTGTGTTAGATACTGGCTTTTCAATTGATGGTGCTAGTGCTCATTGGCTCGATCAAAATACTTTTGTATGGAATCAGTCAGCGGACGGAATCGCAAAATTTGTTATTCATCATTCTGATATTGCAGGAATTGCAGGAATTGCAGGAATTGCAGGAATTGCAGCTGACAATGATGGCAATATCAGTGGCACACAAGTTGAAGTTATGAGCAGTGAGCTAACTGATGCGCAAAAAGCCTTAGTACCGCATTTAGCGGATTGGCCTGCTTATGAAGCGAATTTTACTACAGAAGAAGCTAAGTCTATTGCTAAAAATCAGTTGGTTATGGTGGCTTATGATGGCGACGACAAACCTGTTGCAGCAACTCATGTTCAAGCCGCTAAAGTACTTGATGCACTGTACACCGCTGGTGAGAATGATGCTGATGAAGCTGACTTAGGCATAATCTATGATGGCAGTAACATCATGGCGAAAGTCTGGGCACCAACAGCTCAAACAGTGAATTTGAAAGTTTATGATGCAGCTAAAAACTTAACCCGTACTGAGTCGATGACCTTAGATGCTGAAACGGGGATTTGGTCATTTAGCGGTGATATGAGCTTAGACAGAATGTATTACCGTTACGAACTCATTGTTTTCCATCCTGTAACTAAAGCCATTGAAACACTTGAATCAACGGACCCTTATTCTCTGAATGTGTCAACCAATGGCCGCTATAGTCAATTTATTAACTTAAGTGATGATGACTTAAAACCTGATGGTTGGGATGACCACGAAGTCATGACGGTTGCCAATCCTGAAGATATCGTGATTTACGAAGGTCATGTTCGTGATTTTAGTGCTCGCGATGAAAGCACTAGCGCAGAAAACCGAGGTAAGTATTTAGCCTTTACTGAAGCGGGTAGTGCACCTGTTGAGCATCTACGTAAATTAGCTGAAAGTGGCGTGACTCATTTTCATTTATTGCCTGTCAATGATATCGCTACTGTTAATGAAGATCCGGCAGAGCGAGTTGATATCACAGACACTTTAGGCACCTTGTGTGACAAGATTGAAGACAGTGCAGATGCCTGTGTTACCCAAGATAAATCAGCCACAATTGAATCAATCCTAGAAGGAGCATTACCAGGCTCAAAAGATGCCCAAGCATTAGTTGAAGCTATGCGCGGCTATGACAGCTTTAACTGGGGGTATGACCCTCAGCATTTTATTGCCCCAGAAGGCAGTTATGCTAGCGATGCCGATGGCATTGCTCGAGTTAGAGAGTTACGTGAAATGAACTTAGCTTTACATGAGTTAGGGCTAAGAGTCGTGTTAGATGTGGTGTATAACCATACCAGTTCATCTGGGCTTTGGGATAACTCAGTGCTCGATAAAGTCGTGCCAGGTTATTACCACCGTTATAACGAAATTAGCGGTAACATTGAGTCATCCACCTGTTGTGATAATACCGCCACTGAACATCGAATGATGGATAAGTTTGTCTCTGATTCAATGGTGATTTTAGCTGAGCAATATGGTTTTGATGGTTTCCGATTCGACGTGATGGGTCATATGCCTAAGAGCAGTATTTTAGCTGCCCGTGATGCCGTTCAAGCGGTTGATGCTGATAACTACTTCTATGGTGAAGGTTGGAACTTTGGTGAAGTCGCCGATAATCGATTGTTTGAACAGGCCACTCAAGCCAATATGGCAGGCAGTGAAGTCGGTACCTTTAATGACCGTATTCGTGAGGCCGTTCGAGGGGGGGCTTTATTTGCTTCTGAGCAAAAAGATGATTATTTGCGTGACCAAGATACGCTGCGCTTATCAATGGCAGGTAACTTACAAAACTACGTCTTAAAAGACTTTAACGGCAATACTGCCACAGGGAGTAGCTTTAGCTGGAACTCACAGCCAACAGCTTACACCTTAGATCCTGCAGACAGTATTAACTATGTATCAAAGCATGATAACGAAACCTTATGGGATATTTTACAGTATTCAAATGATATTGGTTTATCGTTAGATAGCCGCGTACGAGTGCAAAATATTGCTGCTACGATTCCATTAATGAGCCAAGGTATTCCATTTTTACAAATGGGTGGCGACATGTTGCGCTCGAAATCATTAGACCGAAATACTTATGATTCCGGCGATTGGTTTAACTGGGTCGACTTTACTAAAGGCAGTAATAACTGGAATGTCGGCTTACCGTTAGAGCAAGATAATGCTGCCAAAATGGAGCAAATTATTGCGCTTGCGGGTAATCCTAATTCAGCTGCCTCTATGTCTGAAATTGAGTTTGCTTCTAACGTCTTTAATGAGTTTTTATCTATACGTAAAACGAGCCCACTACTGCGTTTAACGACTGAGCAAGACATTATTGACCGTGTTGGTTTCCATAATATTGGCAAGAATCAAACTCAGGGCGTAATTGTGATGAGTATTGATGATGGTGCTGATTTAACTGATATAGACCCTTCAGTTGATGCCATGGTGGTGATGATCAACGGCAGTGAAAGTGAGCAGTCTCATACAGTGCCGACTGCATCTGGGTTTAGTTTGCATCCAAGTTTATCTATGTCGATTGACACCACAGTGCAAAGTGCCAACTTTAGTGAGGGGACTGAAGAGGGCACGTTTACTGTACCGGCTTATACCACAGCAGTGTTTGTGAAAAACCAAGGTGATACACAAGGTGCAGGTTTAAGTGCTAATGCTACAGCGGGTGCGCCAGATGTTGTGCCATATGGCAGCACTGAAGTATTTGTTCGTGGTGGCATGAATGGCTGGGGTGAAGTGGATAGCTTTACCTATATTGGTAGTGGTGAATATCGCATTGCAATTACTTTAGCCGCGGGTGGCTATGACTTTAAAGTGGCATCCAGTGATTGGAGCACTGTGGACTTTGGCGGCGTGTCAGATGCCGAAGCGGGAGTTGATGAAGACGTAGCTGAGCCACTTGCTAGAGCGGGCGCAAATTTAAGCTTTACCGCAACACTTGATGGGACTTATGTGTTCTCACTTAATGCAGCAGATAAAGATAACCCAGTGCTAACCGTATACAACGAAGAGCCTTTCGTTGGCACTAGTGTTTATGTTCGTGGCGGCATGAATGGTTGGGGCGAAACCAATGAATTGGTTTACATGGGTGGCAGTATTTACCAAGCAGAAATATTGGTATCAGCAGCAAACCATGAATTTAAAGTTGCCTCAAGTGATTGGTCTACAGTTGATTACGGCAGTTTAGATGATAATGGTGCAGTGACCTTAGATACTGCCAAAGCGTTAGCGGTTGCAGGGACGAATATGAGTCTCAACTTTGAAACTGAAGAAATGTACACTTTTACTTTTAATATGAGTAATCGTTTAGAGCCAATGCTAACTGTCAATAAAACAGAAATGTTTGGCACTAATACTGTGTATATTCGTGGCGGAATGAATGGCTGGGGTGAAGTTGATGCACTAACTTACCAAGGTTCTTCGGTTTACCATGTTGATATCGCTTTAGAGGCGGGCAATCATGAATTTAAGATTGCTACTGCAGATTGGTCTACTGTTGATTTTGGTGCTATTGCTGGCGAAGAAACGGTGTTAGAAGGTGAAATGAAGTCATTGGCATCCAAAGGGGCTAATATGAATTTTAATGCTGCAGATGCTGGCACATATCGATTTACGGTAACTGGCCCCAGTGCGAGCTCTCCCACCTTGTCGGTAACCAAAGTTAACTGACTTTAACGATAAACTTATCTCAAATGACCGATATAACAAAACCCAGCTTATGCTGGGTTTTTTATGAAATCCACTCCAGTGCTTAAAAGTGAGTGTAAAGCGTGAATTATCACTTTTAGTCATAGATTAACTTGAGGCCATGGACGCTTGAACTGTGCCTTAATTTAGCTTTTTTGGCTGATTTTTAAACTATTTTGAAGGTTAATTTTCTTAAAAAACAGCTAAATGCACAAATAAAGTGCAAACACGACAAAAGTTGCAGATTTTGTTTTAATTTTATGTCTATACTGAAGTTGTAAGACAAATGAATCGCTGCAAACAAAATAATTAACACTAGTATGAGGTGGTAGTGAGAAATTTTTGTAATGTTAACAAAAATTTATCCAACTTCCCTTGAGTTCTAGGACACAAGTCCTCAAATATACTGGTGTAAGAATAAAATTGCTTAAAGAAAGTGAAGTATATAGCGTCGCTATATTATTAAAGGATATTTATCTATGAAAATAAATCTTTCGGGTCACCATGTCGATGTTACTGATACTGTAAAAGAACACGTCAATCAAAAATTCACTAAAATAGCCAGTCATTTCCCAACGCTAATATCACTCGATATTATTATTTCAAAAGAGCACGGCGAGTTTGAAGTAGAAATTACCACGAACTATGAAGGTAGCCGAATCGCTGCCAAAGCGTCAGATCCCGTTATGTACCCAGCACTTACCCAAGCAGGTAAAAAACTTGATGCCGCACTCAAGCATCGAAAAGGACAATTAAAAGCAGATTTACATCAGAAGCCCGAGGTTACAGCACCTGAAATAGCTTATGAAAAAGTTCAAGAAATGGAATTAAAATAAGCGACTTGCCCTTATTTTAGCTACAAAGGTAAGCCATAAAAAAACGCAGTCTATTGACTGCGTTTTTATTGGGCTCATCCGCTTTAGGGCTGGCGTAAGAGCTGTTGCTGTTAGTCGTTAATCTCAGCATTGTGATAAACGTTTTGTACGTCATCACAGTCTTCTAAAGCAGCAATAAATTTATCGAAGGTTTCAACATCTTCACCGGTCACTTCGGTCATGGCCTGAGGTACAAATGTGATATGTTCAACTTCAAATTCGATGTCTGCATTATCTTCAGTTAATGCCACACGGACTTTATTGTATTCAGTGATTGGTGAGAAAACGCTGATCATGCCATCTTCTAACTCAACATCAGTCACGTCCACATCAGCCATCATCAGCAATTCTAAAACGGCTTCATCGTCATCACCAGGAAATACAAATACGGCTTGGTGGTCAAAACTGTGAGCAACAGTACCAGGTCCACCTAACTTAGCATCATTTTTAACGAAAGCTTGACGCACTTCAGTGAAAGTACGTTTCACATTGTCAGTTAAGCAATCTACGATGACTGAACATCCACCAGGGCCAAAACCTTCATAACGCGCGGTATCATAATCTTCACCGCCACCGCCTTTGGCTTTTTCAATGGCACGTTCGATAACATGAGTCGGTACTTGGTCTTTTTTCGCTCGTGCAATTAAGCTGCGTAATGCTAAGTTACCGTCAGGATCAACACCACCATTTTTAGCTGAAACATATATCTCTTTACCGTAGCGCGAGTATAAACGCGTTTTTTGGCCAGCGGTTTTAGCCATAGATTCTTTGCGGTTTTGGTATGCTCTTCCCATCTTAATCTCAGTCTTATATCGAAAAATTGTCGATGATTCTAGCAAAAATTATCGCAACTGTTTAGGGGCTGTATCTGTTTCAATGTTAATTTTACTGGTTTTTGCTCATTTTCTTGCCAGCAGCACAAAAATGACCGCTGTAGATATTAAAATTCCCCCTAATTTTTGAACAAAATCATCATTAAGCAGTGAGCTAGGTCAAATTAACAATACCTTTGTAAGTAATATGTTGTTCAGTTTCTCGATAAATCAATAATTCATGACTAGACTTATCATAAGGGAACTAATAGTCATGTTAGCCGCTTTATAAGGATGAGAGTGAACTTATGACAGAAGTAACGCAGCCGTTAGCCACAGTTGATAAAGATAATAAAGCGACAGTAACGGTATTATTTTATGATGCTCCGGCAGGTCTATCTATGAATAACACTGTACTGAAAGGGTTGCATGTCAGTGCCGCTGGAAGGGTAATATTGCCCGATGAGTTTCGAGAGGGTAAGTCGATTATTGCCGTGCTTGATGGTGAGTGCACAGTGCTTAACACCTTGGGCGAGCGAGTTTATTCTCAACAAAAAATGATTGGTAACTAACTAATTTTTTATAATCAAACAGCAACTAACATCATTAAATAAAACTAGGGCG
>NZ_JBFRKH010000013.1:0-5880 GCF_041469265.1 Shewanella sp. 10N.286.51.B2 | reverse complement strand
CGCCCTAGTTTTATTTAATGGCCACGGTTTTGTGTTTCACACTAATCTGATGCCATGTTGTCTGAGCGAGTTTAATTGCAACCAGACTCATAAAAACACAGCTCATCGCTGATTGAGCCGGCTTGGTGAGTGACAACATACCGCAACTGAGTAGCGGTATTTTTTGTTAGTGATTAGCACTTACTTCTAACTCCTAACTCCTAACTCCTAACTCCTAACTCCTTAGTGATTAGTGATTAGTGCTTGCAGATAGTGCTGAGGGTTAACTAAATACTGGCTCAATAACGCTATTTGTCAGCTGTTTTTTTACTGGGCGCGGTAAGCCTAATGCTGCCTCAATTGTTGGCTGGGGTTTACCCAGTAAATAGCCTTGGGCGTAATCAATTTGGTAGTGCTTGACCATATTTAGCACCTTGTCAGAATCCACAAATTCAGCCACGGTTTGAATATGCATTTTGCGAGCAAACTCAGATACGGTTTCAACTAAATGTTGGGCTTTTTTATCATGATCTAGGTGACGGATAAGCGAGCCATCAATCTTAATGATATCCACATCTAAGCTGAGTAAATGACTAAAGTTAGAATAACCAGCTCCAAAGTCATCAATGGCTATTTTACAGCCAAAAGGTTTTACTTTTGCAATGAAGTCTTTTACTAATTGGTAGTTGGTGATCTCATCACTTTCAAGTAATTCAAAGGTTAATCTTTGCGCCACCCCAGAGTATTGCTTCAGTAAATTAAGCAGCTGATTCACTTGTTCAGGTAGGGCAATATCATCGATAGAGATATTGACTGAAAACTCGTAGGGCTGTAGATGAAATAATGCAAAAGATTTTGTTAGCATACTCTGCATCAATAGTGGGTAAATACGCGATTGCACGGCGGTTTTCATAAACATTGCAGGCGTTAAATAATCGCCATCAGCTTGTTTTATTCGCATTAAACATTCAAATTTCGGGGCGCTATTGCCATCCAGTGGCTGGATTAATTGTACAAAGGGCACTACGGCATCATTTTGTATTGCCAGCGCCAACATACGGCTTTGCTGCATGTTGTGTTCAAAAGCTTGTGGGTTGACCATTGATAAAGAAAACAGCTGATAACGCTGAAACTGTTTAAGGGCAATTCTTCTGGCTAAATCAGCATGTTGATGCAGTTGTGAGTAATTACTATCAATACAGTGGGCTCCACCGGCGCTGAGGTTAACATATACCTCGTTGCCATCTATGGTGATGGCATGTTGAGTGACATCATCAATAATGGCTTCTGCTAGTTGTTGTAAGTGCAGATCTTCAACTTGATTGCTAAGGGTGACGACAAACTCGTTAGCGCCGGTTTTGTAAACCGTGTGCTGACTAGCGGCAGCGACGATCCGCTTGGCAATAACTTTGATAGTCGCATCGCCAGTTTTTACCCCGTAAAAATCATTTATTTGGCCAAACTGATTAATGTTAAAGGCAATTAAAGAGTGCGCAGTTTTGCCTGCTAAATCTGCGTAAAGCTTTTTGCGGTTAGGCAAGCCTGTAAGATTATTAAAATAAGCCTCGGTATACAGATTAGTATTTTGCTGCTCAATTTTATTAAAACTGGTGACCAAGGACTGACGCATTAATTCGAAGTCTTCGGCCAGTTGTTGAATTTCATCTTGGCTATTTATGTAAAGTTTTTGGTTTAAATTACCCTTAACGATTCTTTGGGTCCAACTGGTCAGTATTAGAATGTCTTTGGTGACAATTTTACCGACGCGCATAAACAACCAGCTAGCGACAGCAATCAGCCCCAGCAAAAGCAACAACTGAAAAAACAGTATATTTAATAGTTCAGTGCCATAAAGCTTTACTTGAATCGACGCACCATAAAAGCCTTTTAATTGACCTCGGTAGACAATAGGCTGCATCAACTGGCTAAAACCTAGTACCCATTCAGCTTGTTGGGTACGGGCGGTTTCTATTTTACGCATATTACGTGGGCGTTTTTTTACCTGTAATTGCCCAGTAAGCGCTTGTTGTTGTGCCTTGGGAATTAATTGCGCCCATAAGCCCTTCATAAAGTAATCTTCAGAGCTAGCAAAGCCAAGTTTTGAGGCTCTATCTTGTTGGATGGTTTCATTCTGACGGCGGTGATGCAAACTGACTAATTGGCCGTTTTTATCCAGCACCGCAAAATCAGACAAGGTAATTTGAAATAAGCTGTTTTGTTTTTTATCGATGCGGGTAGTCGCTTGAGAAAAAAAACGCTCAATGGTCGCTGAGATTTGTTGTTGCTGGCTTGCTATGTTGTCAAAATCAATTTGTTCACTGGCTAGCAGTAAGTGCATGTTATGCAAGGTGTCACTAACCGAAAGCTTTATCAATTGGCGGCTTTGATGCAGTTGATAGCCAAAAAACACCACTTGTACACAAATAAGGATCAACATGTTGCTGATCATCAGTTTACGGTGAAAGGGCATTTTTAAATGCAGTAACCAATATAAAAAAGGCTCTAATACACAAAATAGTAAAAATGCCCCCACAATCGATAGAGTAAATAGCTGCACTGTGGTGGCAATCTTGGGCCAGTCAAACACGTGTAACACAGAGTTGGTATCACCCCAAGGGTTACTGGCTGTGTTAGGGGTATTCGGGTCTAAAATCCAAATCGGTGTCGGCTGTCCATCGAGATGCAGTACCAGTTTATATTCAATGTCACCGGGATGAATGGAAAGATCATATTGCCACTGGTTAGCAGAGACTTGCTGCATTTGATAATAAGGGTCGTCACTATACCAGTCAGAAAAACTGCCACTGACAAAAACCTTATTCACTTTAGCATCAGGGCTAAGACCATAATCTTGATTGAGGGCGTCAGAGAGCGGCAAGGTTAGCGTGATGCGATAAGGGCTTAACGCATCTGTAGTCATTGCATTAATTAGCCAAGTTTGAATCGGCCACAAACAGACTAGTGCAACCAAAATGCCCAGCCTCATTTTCCATTTATGTAAATAATGAGCAACTATACTCACAGACACGACCTTGTATCTTAAAAAAGTAACTACAGATGACTATATTACTTAGCCTTTGGTAAGCAATATGAGCTGCAATTTCACAGAGGTCAACAAATAGCAGTATAAAAAATGCCTTAAACAGTGTTCGGAAAAATCACCAATGATCGCAAGCCCTTATGAGGCCAGAGTTTGGGCTTAAAATAACTGATGTAACATGTTTAACACACTTGTATGAAAAATAACACCTTGGCCAGTTCAGTCTCACATCAAGGTGCTAATTTGTGAAGCTCAGCAAATAAGCTGTCTAGCAGATATAGCTTATTTTGCGTATAATAAGCTATATCTGTTTCTGCAATAAAAGTGCTATTTAAGCCACTTAAAGGCAGACAATCATTCATTTAAAGAGAACTCACCATGAGCAATATCCCACCATGTCCAAAATGTGAATCAGCCTACGTATACGAAGATGGCTCACAACTAGTTTGTCCAGAATGTGCTCATGAATGGAACCCAAACGAAGAAATCGTTGATCCAGATGCAATCATCCTAAAAGATGCAGTAGGTAACCTACTTGCAGAAGAAGACAAAGTGACGCTGATTAAAGACCTTAAAGTAAAAGGTTCTTCATTAGTGCTTAAAGTTGGTACTAAAGCGGTTATCAAACGTTTTGTTGATGCTGACCATGATATTGACTGTAAAGTTGATGGTCACGGCCAAATGATGCTCAAATCAAAGTTTGTTAGAAAGCAAAACTAAATCGCTTTTTAATTGAGTTTGAAAAAAACCTGCCAAGTGCAGGTTTTTTTATGGCCGGCAGTTCAGTTGCCACCGCCTCATTGGAATCGAGAAAGTTATTGATTGGGATTGATAAAAGTTGTTTGAACTAGCCAAAGAAAAAGGGCTTAACCTTGCGGTTAAGCCCTTTTAGAATTTGGTGGAGGCGGCGGGATTTGAACCCGCGTCCAGAAAGCCTACATCCAAGGCGCTACATGTTTAGTCTCTCTTTTGGTTAACCAAGTACACTCCGAAAGACAGGATTGCAATTGGCGAGTCCGATACTATTTCGCGGTTCACCCTCGGACGGAGTTCCCTCGCTATCAAATGTAATATGACCATCTTGAATCCCTGCCCATTTGAGAGACGTGGGTAAGATGGCTAGCTAGCCTAAGCTGCTAGAGAGTAGTTAGAGTCGTTAGCAACTATAACAGTGCGGCTTTTTACGAGGCCAACCGCCCCTCGACATGCTCCCAGGGTTTCGTGAATCCTGTCGAATCCAGAATCGCCCCCAAAGTTTGTTGATTGTATCGGGTAAATACTAAAATACCTAATGTATTTGACCACAGTTACAATCGTTTGTTCATTATCCGTCCAGTCTCGACTTCTTCATTACTCGAGATTGTTCAACTTTCCACTCACGTTCTTTAGTGTCTTGGCGTTTATCGTGATCTTTTTTACCTTTACCGAGTCCTATTTCCACCTTTACCCAAGCGCTTTTGCGCCAGTAAAGTGACAATGGCACTAAGGTGTAGCCTTGACGCTCAATTAAGCCTTCAAGTTTATCAATTTCACTGCGCTTTAATAACAGCTTTTTAGTACGCACTGGGTCGCAAACTACATGGGTGGTTGCAGTGTTAAGTGGCTGAATGGTACAGCCATGCATAAAGGCTTCACCGTTTTTAATAAAAACGTAGCAATCTGCGAGGGTCACTTTACCCATACGCAAAGATTTTACTTCCCAGCCTTGAAGCTCTAAACCGGCTTCGACTTTTTCTTCGATTTTAAATTCAAAGGTGGCGCGCTTATTACGTGTAATCGTAGCGGGCGGATTCTTTGATTTTTTTGAATTCTTTTTTACCATAATCGCGTGTGATACCCGCTGTTATCCCATTTAAAAAACTCTGCTTACTCGTTGACGTGTGGCAGAGATGGGGGAGAGAGAAAACTAATCTGTGGATTATACCCAAACGGCTTAAAGATGCGAGTACATTCATCAAGCTGTAATGGATGCGTTTTCTTGGGAGCATGTTAAAATCGACTCATTGTTAATATGAGTGTTGTTTTTCATGCCAAAAATTTCAAAAAGTGTACTGGTTCGATTTAGTGCAATGCAGATGTATGATCTGGTTAATGATGTGGAGTCATATCATGCATTTTTACCCGGCTGTGTGGGTGGGAAAGTGCTGGAGTTTGATGGACAAACTATGGTGGCGTCGGTTGATGTCTCTAAAGCTGGGATCCGTAAAACCTTCACCACTCGTAACCAAGTGGTGCCAGGTAAAACGATTGAGTTAAGGCTTGAGAATGGCCCTTTTAAACATTTAGACGGTTTATGGCGCTTTACCGAGTTAACGGACGATGCCTGTAAAGTTGAATTTGATTTAAATTTCGATTTTTCAAATCCATTAGCTGATTTGGCCTTTGGTAAAGTGTTTAAAGATCTGATGAATTCAATGGTGACGGCATTCACTGAAAGAGCCAAGGTGATTTACAATGACAAATGATGTTGAAACATTTGCGGTGGATGTGATTTATGCGCTACCGACTCAGCAAAAAATTATTAGCGTGAATGTGCTGCCTGGCACCACATTTATTGAGGCGGTAAAGCAAAGCAATATTGTCAGCTTTTTTCCAGAAATTGATTTAGCCAAGGTGAAGCTAGGGGTGTTTAGCCGTCAGGTCAAGCATGATGAAGTATTGGTGTCCGGTCAACGAATAGAAATATATCGGCCATTAATTGCAGATCCTAAAGATGTGCGTCGCAAGCGTGCTGAAAAAGCCAAAGAAGAAGGCCGCAGCAATAAGATAACGGGTGCAAAAGTTAACTGATTTGAACTAAAAGCGGTCATGTATTACTGCTATTACATAAATAAAAACGGAGGAGACTGTAACTAATTTTG